>CAMAEX010000088.1:0-7375 GCA_945832065.1 uncultured Clostridia bacterium
AACATGTAGTAAAAGTCATAGGACTGCATGATCATATAGTTGAACTCCAGAAAGCTGAGGCCCTTCTCCATGCGCTGCTTGTAGCACTCGGCCCGCAGCATATTGTTCACGGAGAAGCAGGCGCCCACTTCCCGCAGCAGCTCCACATAGTTCAGGTTCAGCAGCCAGTCGGCGTTGTTGAGCATCAGGGCCTTGCCGTCGTTGAAGTCGATGAACCGCTCCATCTGGCGCTTAAAGCACTCAGCGTTGTGGTCGATGTCCTCCTTGGTCAGCATCTTGCGCATATCGGTGCGGCCGGAGGGGTCGCCGATCATGGTGGTACCGCCGCCGATGAGGGCGATGGGCTTGTTGCCCGCCATCTGCAGGCGCTTCATCAGGCACAATGCCATGAAATGCCCGACATGGAGCGAGTCCGCCGTGGGATCGAAGCCGATATAGAAGGTCGCCTTGCCGTTGTCGATCATCTCGCGGATCTCTTCTTCATTTGTCACCTGCGCGATCAGACCGCGGGCAACGAGTTCGTCATAAACTTTCATTTTCTTTCCTCCAAAAAAATAAAGCCCCCTACTCCTTTCGGAGCAGAGGGCGTAAATTTACGCGGTACCACCTCTGGTTTACCGTTCCCTCGCGGGAAACAGCCTTTGGAAGTCAGGGACTTCTGCGCGTTCACGGGCGCACCCGTCCCGCCCTACTGCACGGGTAACACCGCACTCATTCAGGCAGACCGCTCCGAGATGTATTTCACCGTATCCTCCGACCATCTTGCACCGACCGACGGCTCTCTGCGCGTGAAAATTGCGGTTACTTCTTCTCATCACTGCGTTTTATCGCGGCTATCATAGCAAAAAAGCCCGAATTTGTCAAGCGATTTTGCAGTACCAATGCTACTTCGTTAGTTCGTAGCGCCAAGCATTTCCGCCGCACTTTGCAAGGTCGTCTCCGTAATGCTCGAGCCGCCGATGATGCGGGCAAGCTCGCGTTTTCTGCCCTCAAAATCGAGCGGGGTCACGGCGGTAAAGGTTCTTCCGTCGCGCTCGTTCTTCTCAATGAGGAAGTGCGTATCGGCAAGCGCCGCAAGCTGGGGCAGGTGCGTCACGCACAAAACCTGCTTGTTTTTGGACACTGCGCGCAGTTTTTCCGCGACACGCTGCGCAGCTCTGCCGGAAACGCCGGTGTCCACCTCGTCAAAGATCAGCGTCGACACCTTGTCGCGCTCGGCAAGGACATTTTTGAGCGCCAGCATGATACGCGCCAGCTCGCCGCCCGAGGCAACCTTACTCAGCGGCTTGAGCGCCTCGCCCAAGTTGGCGGACATATAAAACGCGACTGCGTCCGCGCCCAAGGGCGTCAGCTCCGTCTCGGAAAACACGCAGGAGAACTGCACCTTCTTCATGTCGAGATCGGACAGCTCTTGCAAAATGCGCGCGGTCAGCGCCTCGGCAGCAGTCTTTCTCGCTGCGCGCAGGGTGTTTGCCGCCTCCCATGCCGCCTGCTCCGCTGTTTTCAGCTTGCGTTTGAGCTGCTCCATGCGGTCGTCCGCGAATTCGATCTCCTCCAGCTCCCGCTGTGCCTTCTCGCAATACGCCAAAATATCCTCGCAGGTCGCGCCGTATTTTCTGCGCAGGCGGTGGATGGTATCTAACCGTTCCTCGATGCGCTCTAATTCATCGGCGGAATAGGACAGCGCATAAATTTTATCGCTCACCTGCTCCGCTGCGTCCTGCACCTGATACATGAGATCAGACACCGTCGCGTGCAGCTGCGCCAGGGAGTCGTCATAGCGGGAAATCTTTGCCAGCGCCCGCTCCGCCTCCGCCAAAAGCGCCGCCGCGCCCTCGGTCTCGTCGTCGCCGTTTAAGCCAAGCGCCGCGTCGTGCAGTCCGTCAGACAGCTTCTCCGCATTCTGCATCAGCTTGCGGCGCGCCTCCAGCGTCTCGTCCTCGCCTGCGGTCAACGAAGCGCGGGTGATCTCGTCGATCTGAAATTTCAGGCTCTCCATACGGCGGAGCTTTTCGCCCTCGTCCATGGAAAGCCGCTCGATCTCGCGGCGGAGCGACTGCACCGTCTGATAGCGCGCGCCGTACTGCTCCAAAAGCGCATTGTTGCAGGCGAAGCTGTCCAAGAAAGACAGATGGGATGCCTCGTCAAACAGCGCGGCGGAGTCATGCTGCCCGTGAATATTGATTAAGCTGCTGCCCAGCTTTTTCAGCGCACCGACCGTAACCGGCACGCCGTTGACGCGGCAGTCGTTTTTTCCGTCTAAATATACCTCCCGGCGGACGGTCAGCTCCTCCTCATAGGGGATGCCGTTCTCCGCAAACCACGGCAGATTCGGAACTCGGTCAAAGATGGCGCGCACCGAAGCCTTATTTCTTCCCGTGCGGATCATATCCCGGTAAGCGCGCTCCCCCAGAATGGCGGAGATCGCGTCAATGACGATGGATTTGCCCGCGCCCGTTTCGCCGGTCAGGACATTAAAGCCGTCCTCAAACAGGATATCCGCCTGCTCTATGACGGCAATATTCTCAATATGCAGCAGACGGAGCATGGTTTTTCGCCTCTCAGTCGAACATTTTTTGGAGCTCGTCGCAGAAATCCATTGCGGACTCCGTATCGCGCATGATAACCAGCGTCGTATCGTCGCCGGACAGCGTGCCGATCACGGAAGGCATATGCAGCGCGTCGATATTCGCGCCTGCCGCAGCGCCCAGTCCGGGCATGGTCTTAATAACGATCAGATTCTGCGCACAGTCAATGCTCGTCACGCACTCCCGGAATATCACGCGGAAACGTGCGTCAAAATGGTCTCCCTCATGCTTACGCGGAGCGACATAGCGGTAGCCGCCCAGCCCATCGAGGGTCTTAATAATACGAAGTTCCTTAATATCGCGTGAGATCGTCGCCTGTGTACTTTGAAAGCCGCTCGCGGCAAGCTCGTTGAGAAGCTGCTCCTGTGTTTCAATGGATTTTTCAGAGATCAGTTCCAAAATTTTTTTCTGCCGTTTGGATTTCATAATGCACCTCCCGAAATTACTTAAACTTGTTTTTCAAAATCTCAAAGAAGCTGCGCTCACTCAAATGAACGAGCTTCGTTGTGTAATTAGAACGCGTAACGGTCAGTCGGTCGCCGGTATTCAGGCGCAGCGCTCTTCCTCCGTCCACGGATAAGAACGCGCTTTTTCTGCCGATGCGTCCGACCTCGATGGAGATCACCCGCTGCGCAGACGTTACGACGGTTTTTGTGCGCATGTCATGGGCACAGATCGGTGTAATAATGATATTCTGCGCGGTCGGTTCCACGATCGGTCCGCCTGCGGACATGGAATATGCCGTAGAGCCGGTGGGCGTACTGACGATCACGCCGTCGCCGCCAAAGCTCATGATCTCCACATTATCGCAGCTCACCGCCACCTGCACGATCCTTGCCACCGCGCCCTTGGTGATAACAGCATCATTCAGGGCGTCCTCCTCCAAAAGCAGCACGCCGTCACGTTCCGCCTTCACATGGAGCATCATGCGCTCTTCAACCGTATAGTCTCCCTCCGCAAGCCGGCGCAGCGCTTTTAACTCGCCGCTTTCCAGCTCTGCCATAAAGCCCATCGTGCCGATATTGACGCCGAGGATCGGCACACCGGCACGGGTCGCCGCCTTCGACGCGTGAAGAATGGTTCCATCCCCGCCGAAGCAGATCAGCAGGTCGGCATCCTGTAGCTCATGCGTCAGATCGTGCAGCACCACATCACTCGGCAGCTCAAAGCTCTTATCCACATCAAACGCCAAGCAAATGCGCGTCTCAATTCCCGCGTCATGCAGGATTTTTTCCGCGAGATTCGCAAATTTGAAATTCCTGTCCCGATACGGATTCGGGGTCATCACAACTTTTTTCATAACGATTCATGAGCGGCGGCAACCAGTGCCTGCACATCAGGCATGATACCGCCATCGGGGAGCATGGAAAGATGCCCCAAAAATTCAATGTTTCCTTCCGGACCCTTCACAGGGGAATAGGTCAAATTTCTGACCGTCAGCTTTAACTCCGCTGCCAGCGCAAGAAAGCTTTCCAGCACCTCGACATGCACCGCAGGATCGCGGACAACGCCTTTTTTGCCGACCTTGTCTTTTCCCGCCTCAAACTGCGGTTTGATAAGGCACAAGATCTGTCCCGTCGGCTTGAGCAGCGCCTTGATCGCCGGCAAGACGATTTTCAAAGAGATAAAAGATACATCGACCACGGACAAGTCCAGCGGCTCTCCTAAATCCTCCGGCTTGACATAACGGATATTCGTGCGCTCCATGCACACGACCCTTTCGTCCGTGCGGATGCTCCACGCGAGCTGACCGTAGCCCACATCAATGGCAAAGACCTTTTTTGCGCCCTTTTGCAGCAGGCAGTCGGTAAAGCCGCCGGTAGACGCACCGGAGTCGCTGCATACGAAGCCCGTCGGGTCAACGCCGAAATCACGCAATGCCTTTTCTAATTTCAGCCCGCCACGGCTGACATAGGGGCAGGCGTTTCCGCGCACCTCAAGTACCGCCTCGCAGTCGATCTGCGTGCCCGCCTTGTCGCATTTTTGCCCGTTCACATAGACCTCGCCGCTCATAATGAGCGCCTGCGCGCGACTGCGGCTCTCACACAATCCCTTCTCGGTCAGGAGGACATCCAGCCGTTCCTTACGCTTCACTATGCAGCACCTCCTGTGCGGCTTTTGCAAGGGAGCTTGCATCCAAGCCGAGCATTTCATGCAGCTTTTTGACCGCGCCGTGCTGCACGAAGCGGTCGCCGATGTTGACCAGCTTCGTGGGTACAAGAATGCCGCTGGTACGGAGCAGAGCGGCGATTTCCTTGCCTGCACAGCCGATGCAGACCGCGTCCTCCGCGACAAGCAAATGCTTTGTTTTGCGGACGGAGGCGGCAATCGTCGCAATGTCGATCGGTTTGACGCTCGGCAGCTTGATTACCTCGGCGCTGACGCCCTGCTTTTGCAGAAGCTTTGCCGCGTCTAACACATTATTGATCATCGTGCCGTAGCCGATCAGTGTGATATCTGTGCCCTCGCGCAGGACAGGCTTTTCGGCAACAGCGGTAAACGCGCCGTCACAGCCCCGGGGATAGCGCACCGCAACGGGTCCATCCATCTCCAAAACCGCTCGCCGGAGCATAACCTCCAGCTCCGCCTGATTGGAAGGGCAGAGGATCTGCATATGCGGCACGGAGCGCAGATAGTTGATATCGAACACGCCCTGATGCGTCTCGCCGTCCTCACCGACCAGACCGGCACGATCCACGGCGAATACAACATGGAGATTCAGCATGGCGACATCCTGAAAGAGCATATCATATGCTCGCTGCAGGAAGGTGGAATAAACGGCGACCACGGGGATCATTCCCTGCATGGCAAGTCCGCCCGCCATGGAAACGGCATGTCCCTCCGCGATGCCGACATCAAAGCAGCGTTCGGGATATTTTTGAAAAAACTCCGTCAGCCCCGTGCCGTGCACCATCGCAGCGGTGATCGCGCAAACGCGGGGCTCCTTCTCCGCAAGCTCGCAGAGCGTTTTGCCGAAGGTCTCGGAGAAGGATGGCAGATGCGCGCACAGCGGCGGCTTCCCGCTCTCGGGGTCAAAGGCGCCGATGCCGTGGAACACATCGGGATTCGTCTCCGCCGGCGCATAGCCCTTGCCCTTTTGCGTGATCACATGGAGCAGCACGGGCTTTTTGCACGCCTTGACAAGCTTCAGCATGTATTCCAGCCTTGCAAGATCGTGCCCGTCCACGGGTCCGTAATAGGCGAAGCCCATCTCCTCGAACAGCGTCGAGCCGAGGAGCATCTGCTTCCAGCGCTCCTTGATCCGATGGGTAAAGCGATATAATGCCTTGCCGCCGGGCAGTGCGTTCGTCACCGTGCGGTAGGCTTTTTTTAAACGAAAATAGCCGGCGCGCGTGCGAAGGATGGAGAGATGCCGCGCGATTCCGCCGACATTGGGCGTGATGGACATCCCGTTATCATTGAGGATCACAATCAGCGGCTCGTTGCTCTCCCCCGCATCGTTCAAGCCCTCATAGGCAAGTCCGCCCGTCATTGCGCCGTCTCCCATCAGGGCGATCACATGATAATCCTGCTTTTGCAGGGTTCTGGCACGTGCCATGCCGAGGGCGGTTGAGACGGAGGAGGAGGCATGTCCCGCGACAAAAGCGTCACTTTTGCTCTCCGTCGGCTTTGGGAAGCCGGAAAGCCCGCCAAAGGAACGCAGCGTGGCGAACTCCTCGCGCCGTCCCGTCAGGAGCTTATGCACATAGGACTGATGCCCGACATCGAACAGAAGCCGATCCTTCGAGGTGTCGAACACACGCTCAATGGCGACCGTCAGCTCTACGATGCCGAGGTTGGAGGCAAGATGACCGCCTGTTTTGGCGACATTCAGCACCAAAAACTGCCGAATTTCATCGCACAGGAGTCGAAGCTGCTCCATATCCAAGCTGCGGATATCCTCGGCGGAATGAATTTGATTCAGTAAACTCAAAGTTACACAACCTGTCAAATGCGTCACTTTCTTTTCCGCGTCTTTTTGCGGCGTAAGAGTGACTTTATATAATAGATCGGTTTTGAGACAAGGTGCACGATCTGTGTTGATCTGCGCATGGCAATGTTCTTGCCTAACGCCTTGCCCGCGATCGTGATGCCCGCTACCACAGCGGACATGATGAGCTGCCCCACCGCGTCCGAGTTGAGGTTCGACAGCGCCTTGACCGCGATAACCGCAGAAGCGGAGCCGGACACGACACCGCAGATATCGCCCACGACATCGTTGCAGAAGCTTGAGACCTTCTCCGCATTGCGCAGAAGCATCAGCGCCTCCGCCGCGCCGGGAACCTTTTTTGCCGCCATCGAATGAAACGGCTTTTCTCCGGCGGACATCACGGCAACACCGACAATGTCAAAGAGGATGCCGATCAAAACGATCAGCAGCAGGACAACAAACGCCTCGACAATACCGGCATCCTCCATTACGCTGGAGGACAGGAAGGAAATTGCCGAGGAGATCAGGACCGCTACAAAAAAGATCGTAACGATCCATCGGAAATTACTATGTTTCTTGGTTTTTTTCTGTTTTTTCTTACTTCGCGGTTCGGGATCGTTGGTATGCAAAAGTGATTCCTCCAGCTATGTTCTCGCCCGAAAACGGGCACAGTTGAAAAAAAGAACGGTGGCAGCAGATAAAGTAAATCTTGCGGCTTAGGTCGGGTTGGATTTCCCCTTCGGCTGCCATCCGTTGCCAAATGGTCGTTTCCGATTAAAGCCTTGTCGGAGCGTTGCCGCTTCCGATACCCGATTGCCACTTAGTCCGCACTGCAATCCTTTATCTGCCCTTTGGG
>CAMAEX010000089.1:0-7352 GCA_945832065.1 uncultured Clostridia bacterium
CACGACCCCTTCGGGGTCTCGCAATGACAAAACTGTAGTTTTTTTGACAGTCTGAAAAGGCTGCCGCATTGCTGCGGCAGCCTTTGAAATAGGTGATTTGCTGATTCGATTAAGCCTCTTGCAGTTTTGCAAAGCGAGCAATGATCGCAGCAAACTGTGCGCGGGTCGCGTTGCTCTGCGGCACGATCTTGCCGTCGGAGCCGTTGATGATGCCGTTGTCAACGCACCATGTGATGGCATCCTTCGCCCATTCGGAGACGGAAGCTTTGTCCGGGAACTTGCTGAGGTCGCCCTTCGGGGTGACATCAACGCCCTGATACTTCGCGTATCTGACCAGCATGACCGCCATTTCCTCACGGGAGATCTCCTGGTCGGGACGGAAGGTGTTGTCCTCGTAACCGTTGACAATACCGGTGCTCTGCGCCCACGAAACAGCCTCGGTGTACCATTCGCCCTCGGCGACATCCTTGAAGTCAGCCTTCTCGGTAACAGAGGGCTTGCCGTCAAGACGATAGAGGACGGTTGCCGCCATAGCGCGGGTCAAGGTCGTCTCCGGTTCGAAGGTGCTGGAGGAGGTGCCGATGAGCAGCCCGTTGTTCACTGCGAACATGACATCCTCATAGAACCAATCGGATTCCGTTACATCGTTAAACAGCAGCTCCGTATGGGTTTCCTTATCGAGAATCTTGATCTCTCTGCGGTCACGGACACGCAGACGGGAGAAGATCGCGCTGGTAGCGCTGGTTTCGTCAACGTCACGGGAGCCGATGCCCACGCCGGAGACGAGCATGCCGACCTGCAGATCATCCAAACCGGTATAGTCCTTCATGATGTAGCCGTTGATGAACAGGCAGGCAACGCCGGCAGCGTCGCGGACATAGATCTTGTCGATCACGCCCTCAGTCTTATGGATCTCGGTGACGATACCCTTGACCTTCATCAGGTTGCCGATAGTCGCATCGGACATTGCGGTGTTGCAGTCCACTTCCTTCGGCTGCACCTTGTAGAGCTCGTCGGAGATTACGCGGATATAGCCGTTGTAATCCGGGCTGAGGTTCAGCTCGACTTCGCCGCAATAGAAGGTGACGCCGCCGTGTGCTTCGACATTCATGCCGACAGCATAGTTGCCGGCGACCGGGAAGACGTTGATGCCGTTGCCGTTCTTATCCTGCATGTAGATGCAGTCGAAGAACGCGGTATCCTGATCGTAGCCGGAGGCGTTGGAGGTAACATAGCCCTCAATGGTGTAGATGCCGGAGTCCTGCTTCTTGACGGTGCTGATCGGGGTGATCTCCGCCTCGTTCGCTCCGGTGATCTCGCGCAGGATGTTCAGAACAATGTACTTATTGGCGTAGTTCTGATCGTCCTTAATATCGTAGTTGGAGAAGAAGGTGCAGCCCGAGACGATCAGCCAGCCGCCGCCGGACAGCTCTTCATAGGTCATAATGTTGACCTGACCCATTTCTGCCGTGACGGTGTCTCCGCCGTACTGCGGGATATAGGTCGAGCCGTCAAAGTCATTCGTGTAGCTTGCGCCCCAAGTGGTCTGATAGCCGTCAACCAGCGTGGTAACCTTATCCTCCGCACCCTCGTTGATGAGGACAGGGGCAGCGTTATAAAGCTGGAAGCCGGTGGAGTTATCGGTCGCCGGTACCGTACCGAAAGCATTCGAGGCGGTGTATGCGCCCTTCGTGAAGCGGTGCGTCAGGTTGAAGTTCTCCTTGCCGGAGAAGTAGATACGGTAAGCCTCGTTCGCCTTCAGGTCATTGTCAACAATAATACCGTTGGCAACGCGGACATTGGCGTCGATCGCTTCGAGCAGGGTGTTTGTCAGCGCAGCGCAGTTCATCTCGTTGGTCGGACTCTTACGGTCGGACTTGGAGGTGATGATGAGGTTACCGCCGCGTGCCGCATACTTCTGCAGGGCGTCGATCTCCTGCTCCGTGTAGGCGGACGGCTCAAGGTTGCCGGTGTCAAACGGGACGGTCAGAATGACCATCTTATAGTACTTGAGGTTTTCGTAGGTGAATTCGCCCTTTTGGATGAATTCCGCCTGCACGCCGTTATCCGCGCAATACTGGATGAAGTTGCCCATATTGTCGGAGTAGCCGCCGGAGACATAGAAGTTGCCATGGCCGTAGTCGATACCGACCTTGACCAGCTCATCCGCCTTATAGACCTTCTGCTCCATGGAGGCGCGGCACTTGAATTCCTTGCCGTTGTAGGTGCCGTAGAAGACGACCTTCAGCTCCTGCGTGCCGGAAACGGTGCGGACATATTCGATCTCGAAGCTCTTGGATTCGCCGGGCTTCACGACGGAGGTGTCCTCAATGGTCTTCACGACGGTTTCCTTGCCGTCCGCAACGAGAGTCAGCTCGATCTTGGACAGGGTGTAATCATCGCTTGCCGCGTTATCAACGGCGACGGTGATCTTCTCAGACTGACCCTCAACGCAGAGCGCAGCATCCGTGTCGATGCTCGCAGTGATCGGAGTCGCAACGCCGACCCAGACAGGAGCGGTCACGGCGATGTCGCCGTCAGCCTGCGTGACCTTAATGTAGTAGTAAGCGTCGGTGTTGGGGATCGTGGTCTTCAGCTCATAGGTGGAGCCCGCCGCGTCAAAGGACTTCAGCGTGATGCCGTTTTCGCCGATGATCTCGATCTTGCCGAGCTTTTCGCCGTCAGGATCGGAAATGCTGGCGGCGATGTTGACTTCCGCGATCTCAGTGTCGCCGGAGTCAATGATCGTGCCCATGATCTCGTCGTTTAGGTAGTAGAAAATGCACAGGTTCTGATCCTCGGTCGCGTAGACGCGGCGCTGGGACATTGCCTCGTAGAGTCCTGCTTCGGTGAAGTCGTCCGTCAGGATAACGTCGCGGCAGGTGTTGGCATTGCCCCACTTGCCCTTGTGGTTATCCTGATTGTTGGTGGGCGCGACATGCCAGCCCTTGGCAAGACACTTGTCATACTCGGAATAGCTGGGCCAGTAGGAGCTGCCGCCGACAGCGCCTTCGCCGTTGCCCACCTCGATGAGGTTGATGACGGTGTCACGGGGGATGGTATAGCCGGCGTAATTATCAAAGGTGCCGAAGGTGGTGCCGGGGTGGTTGAGCTGGGAAACGACGGGCGCATCCTCGATGTACTTGGTCTGCACGCCTTCCGCAACGGCGTTACCGTCAACATCAAAACCTAAGTTCGCATTGACCATCAGGTCGTTATACAGGTGCATACCCGCATAGCCGGTCTTGTTGTTCAGCGCAGCGTTGTTACGGGAAACAGGACCGTAGGTATTGAAGGTGTTGGTATGACCGGGACCGCCGGACCAGGTCATCTCATAGCCGTAAGCCGCAACGAAGTCATCGCGCATGGCGTTGTACTCCGCAGCGGTCTGCCTTGCCTCTTCCCACTTGGTGATGCTGCCGCTCTTGGTGAGGCTGGACAGATCATAGTAGCTGGAGGTGGTGGCGGTGGATGTGGTATCGAAGTAGTTGGAGTGGTCGGTCACGATAAGGAAATCCACATCCTTCTGCTTCATGGCGTACTCATAAGCATCCTCCAGCTGGCCCGCGCCGTCGGAATACTCCGCGGTATGGGAGTGGATCTGACCGTAGTACAGGCTCATGCCCGCTTCGCCGACAAAGAAGGACCAGGTCATCTCCGCCTTCTTGCCGTCGGCACGGGTGACGGTGACGGCAACGGTGTGGCGGTCATCCGTCATGTTCGCCGTGGGCTTATAGGAGATCTTATTGCCGGAGACGGTGGGCTTCACCGCGACCTCATCCACGGTCATGGTGACGGTCGGATTCGTGCCGCAGTTGGCAATATTCACGGAGATCTCAGGCTTCTTTTCAGCGCCTGTCGCAGAGTTGGAGAGCGGAGAGACGGAGACGATCAGCGGCTCATCCTTGATCTCCACGGTCTTTTCCGCAGAATAGGTCAAACCGTATTCGTTCTTTGCCGTGCCCTTGAGGGTCAGAGAGGTCTTGCCCGCGAGGTCGGCGTTGGGAACGGTATAAGTATAGGTGTAGCCATCGACAGCGCTCGGCGCGAGGGTCTTTGCCGTGCCGCCGTTGACCGTATAGGTCATGGTCATGTCGGTCACCTTTGTCAGCTCATCGAGCTTGGCGGTGAACTCGTAGTCCACGCCGATAAAAGCGTTCTCCGCCTGAATGGACATTTTCGGATTCAGGACATAGCCGAGTCCGAGCGTGTCTTCGACCTTGTGGAACTGCATGGCAAAGAGCTGCAAGCTTCCGTTGTAGGTCCAGCCGCTGAAGGAGTCGCTGAAGAACTCAATGCAGACCTTGCTGGAGCCCCACTTTGCGGTCTTGTTATAGATGATATAGCCGCCGGTGCACTGCTCGAGCGTCCACTTGGTGTAGTCGCTCTCCTCCGTTTCAAAATAGAGGTGCTCTTCGTTGGTCGTCTTGCCGTTCTCATCAGTCCCGTTGGGAGAGGTACGGAGGTATCTGCCTTGATTTTCAAAGGTATAGTAGGTGCCGTCAAAGTGGACGGTGAAGATCAGCGCACCGTTGCCTGCCTCCAGACCGGTGTCGGTCAGCTCGGAGGGCGCAGTGAGCAGGCTGGGCGCGGTCTGATCGTCGGACTGCTCACCAAAGCAAGCGCCGCCGTAAACGTTGTAGATCACGACCTTGTCGCCGTCGTTAGGCTTTTCGCCTGATTCAGGCTTCTTGCCGATATAACCGTCACCGTCGTCGTCGATAGAGGCGTCAACGGAATAGAACTGCATTGTAAAGATATCGGGATTGGACTCGTCATAGCCATAGGGGCTGAATGCGCTGCCGTAAATTTCGAGGCAGACGGGCTGCGACTTAAAGGTGAAGTCGGTATTCACAACACGGTAGCCTGCGCCAAACGCCTCGATCTTCCACTTGGAGCCCTTGCCGGGCGCAGAGGTAAGGCTCGCGGCATTGCTGGATGTGACGGTGTAGTACTTGCCGCCGCAGGTCAGGTAATAGGTGCCGTCGCCGTTGTTGACCAGATAGAACAGACCGGAGCCTGCCGTGATCTTCAGAGACGCATCCTCTTCATTGGTAACTGCGGCATAACCGGGGGTCTTGCCGTTGTTCGTTTCGGAGCCCATAATTACACCTGCCGAGGGGGCGTAAATGACGAAGGGCTTTCCTGCTTCGGGAATGCCGCCGATCGGCGTTGCGGGGTATTCTTCCGCAGCAGCCAGCGTTCCCATAGGCAGCATTGCGAGAATCATCACCGCGACGATCAGCGCGGAGATCACTCTCTTGAACTGCTTTCTCATAGTTTTTCCTCCTTATCAATTGCAGGTATGTCTCCCGCGTCCGTGTGAACGCGCAGAGATACCTATAGTGATACACCAATCATAACACACTTTGCGCTGAATTGCCATAGCAAAAACGGTTCTTGTTTTCTGTTTTTGGATTTTTGTGGAGAATCACAAAATCTCTTTGGAAAAAGCCTTTATTTTATCCTGTTACAATTATGTTTTCTCTTAAATTTCTCAGTATTTTCAGTCGTTTCCGCGCTTTTGTCTATTTTGCTGTCATTCCGAATGAAACCGCTTCTTCTTGACAGATTCCGCGCACTTCTTTATAATAATAAGAGACAAGCAAAGAGCCTTGCGGAAGCTGATGAATTCTTCCGCTTCTGTAACCACTCTGCTCTGCAAGCTTTTAGGAGGCATCCCATGAAATATCGAAAACCGCTTTGGTTCACCGTAGCAGCCGTCGGTGCGATCAGCGCGCTGCTCTCACTCACGGTGCTGATCATCCGGATCGTCCACGGCACACTTCGCATCATCCCTGCCGCAACGCTTGTGCTTGCGGCAGTCGGAGGCGGTGCAATGGTCTTTTTTGCGCTGCGCACCCTCCGCTGCCTTCCGCAGGCGGCGGAAATCAGCGGCACAAAAAAGCAGCGTGAACAGGCGCTTGCAGCACAAAGTGAGCTGCGCGCGCGCGTAGACCGCAGCTTCTCCAAAAGTCTCTCGATTTTTATTCTGCTGCTCGCCGCCGTCGTTTTTCTCATCGCGTACGGAAAGGCGCAGCAGACCGAGTCCGTTCCGCAATCCTCCGTCCACACGGGCACCTATTATGAAAGTGCGGAGGTCATCTCCATCGACGACGGTGTCTATCAGGGGCAACAGGCAGTCGAGGATGTTCCCGTCGGCAAGCAGGTCATCACGGTAGAGCTCAGAAGCGGCGATTTTGAAGGTGCCCGCTACCAGCTTGACAATAACCTCAGCTACCTTTACGGCACAGTGCTGGAGGTCGGCGACAGTGTCGTCGTCACCTACAGCGTAACGGACGGCGAGATTGACGGCATTGAGTTGCAGGACTACGACCGCACCGCGCCGCTGCTTTGGGTCGTGCTGATCTTCCTCCTTATCACGGTTCTTGTTGGAGGAAAGGTAGGCGCAAAATCGCTGCTCGGCCTCGGACTGACCATTCTGTGTGTTTTCTCCGTCCTCATTCCCCTGCTCCTGGGCGGCGCACCGACACTATCGACCATTTTCGGTCTATGCGCCTTTGTCACGGTGGTTGAATTTGTGATCCTCGACGGTGTCAACCGGAAGACCGTCTGCGCGATTCTCGGCACGCTCTCAGGCGTGGCATTTGCCATGCTGTTTGGTCAGCTTGCCTGTAAGGTTCTACGAGTCAACGGTTTTTTGATGTATTCCGCCGAACCGCACATTGAGGCACTTTTGCAGATCAAGCAGGGGCAATCACCGCTTTCTTCGCTGCAAATCGGTGATCTGCTCGTCGGCGGCATTCTGATCGCTGCCCTCGGCGCTGTCAACGATGTGGCAATGAGCATCAGCTCCTCGATGAACGAGCTGATCGCAGTCAACCCGGAGCTTTCCCGCAAGGAGCTGTTCAAGTCCGGCATGAACATCGGGCGCGACATGGTCGGCACGATGACGAACACCCTCATTCTCGCATTGGTCGGCAGCAGCCTCGTGCTGATGATCTATCTTGCCTCGCTGGCACCGTCGTTCCGTCAACTGATGAGTTCGACCTTCTTCTCCGTCGAGATGGTGCAGGCGCTGGCAAGCTCCGCAGGTGTCATCCTCGCCGTCCCGCTGTCGGTCGTCATCGGCATGGTCCTTTTCGGAAAGCATAAAAAGAAGACATAACCGCAAGCGCCGCCCCTGTACAGAAACCTGCACACGGGCGGCGCGGCGCTTTGATTTGCATTCCCCTGTAGCGCGCGGCATCCCTGACGCGCTTCCGTAGGGGTGCAGTGAATAGAGAATAGTGAAAAGCGAAAAGCGAAAAGCGTCGGAGCGCTCCGCGCGGATTCCAATGTAGGGTGGGGACATGTCCTGTTGAATCAGCGGCTCTGTCTGCGTGGGCAAA
>CAMAEX010000090.1:0-7286 GCA_945832065.1 uncultured Clostridia bacterium
AATGAGCGCAAAAAAGAGACGCCCGAAGGAGGCACTTCGTAAGGAAGTGCCTCCTTCGGCTTTTGTAATCAGCCGGAATGATTGGATTGTAGGCAAAATCAATCATATTGGAAGGTTACAAAATGGAAAAGTACATCTACAACGAGAAAAACGGACTTTGGTATGAATTGCAAGATGATTACTATCTTCCTTGCTTAAAACTACCGGAGGATGAAACGGCGCATATCGGCGTATGGGGACGGCGGCATCTGCGGTATCTGAAGCAGCATCACAGGGTACGCTACTATAATTTGCTCGCCACCGGAAAACTGAACAGTTATCTTGCTGACATTGACCGGCAAGCAGAGGGAATGTTCTCTCGGCTGGTAAAGCAGCTTACCGAAAAAGAGGGCGTGACGGAAACGCTCAAAGCGGAAAACCAAATGCTGTGGGTACAGAAGATGAACAATCTGAAAAACGCCGCTATGGAAATCGTATCAAACGAGCTTATTTATCGCTAACACTGCACAAGTAAGGTCGCCGTCAACAGACGGCGGCTTTTCTCATTTCGGGTGTAATTCGAAAGCCACATCATACATTTTTCGGGAGCAATCCTGCCGTTTGGTACACAGTAGTATACCTTCTCCGAAACAATGGCTGGGATATTGGATCGGGATAGGACACCCACTCGCTTTCATCGAGAAAGACGGTTTTCTTTTTGCGGTAGTCCAGCGATTGGGTTTTGTTGCCGCAATGCCAGCCCTTATATTTGGGATTTTGCGGGATGTGACCGACGGTGCTTGTGTTAAAGGCATTGCCCTGCAAGCTGGTATAGCCGCGGCGGGTCAGTTCCTGTGATAAGCTACGAAGACTGTACTGGCCGGTTTCATAGAGTTCAAATATCTGCCTCACTGCCTCAGCCTACTCCGGGATGATTCGTTCTACAATGGTCTACACAAATGTGGTGGGGATTGTATGATTTTGTCGATGATAGGCTTTAGCACAGGGGGCTCTGCACCCGTTTTGCACGCAGTACTTTTGAGAAAATTCGCATTTAACTTGGGATTTCAAAAAAACCATGGTACACTGCAAAAACAAATGCGGGTCAGCGAAAACGGACAGGAGGCGAAAGGCGATATGGCATGGGAAGAAGAATGGACCTGCGACTGTGAGCCGGATCCTTCGGCAGAGCATCGCCGGGAAAAGGAAGAACACGCCCTCCATATAGAGCAGAGAAAGCGGCACAAGGAGCGGCTGTGCCGCGAGCTGGCCGGTAGCGGAAACTGCAAGCTGTCCATTTGGGTAGACAGCCGGAAGAAAAAATCCGGCGAAATCATCCTCATCAGACGCTATAAGAACAGCAATATCCAGTGCCGGCTGAAAAAATGCTCGAAGCATATTGTCCGATGCATCCCGCTGGATGTCCTGCCGCCCAAGGGAAATCAGTACAGAAGGGCTTTTGACTACTGGTGGATATGGGAGTAACGAATTGAAAAATATTTCGATTTAACTTAAGTTTTCAAAAATACCGTGATACGCTGAAGGAAAAACAAAGGAAGGAGTGGATAGCAATGTCTGTCAAAACCAATATCAAGGACTTTTACGGGCGGGTGATCGGCACGGTGGTGGAGGAAAACAACGGCGACAAGACCATCAAGGATTTTTACGGCCGTCCTCTGGGCTACTACAAGAAAGGCCGCAATGTGACCACCGATTTTTACGGCCGGGTGGTGGCCTCCGGCGATCAGCTTGCCATGCTGCTGAATTCGGACAAGTGAGAAAGCCGGGTGCCGCATTCCTACAGAATGCGGCACATCTCTTTTTATTAAACTCGTTTTTACCACATATCAGCACAAGAAGGAGTGAATGCGATGAAGAAAGAACGCGTGGAGCTGAGCGTGCATACCAAAATGTCCCGTATGGATGCGGTGGCCTCCGCCGGTGACTATGTCCGAGCTGCGGCAGAGCAGGGGCAACCGGCCATCGCCGTAACGGATCACGGCTGTGCGCAGGCTTTCCCTGAGGCAATGCGCGCAGCAGAGCAATGCAAAAAGGAGGGCCGCAGCATCAAAATTCTATATGGCATGGAGGCGTACTGCGCAGACAGTGGGGATGCCCCGCCGTACCATGTGACGATCCTGGCGCAGAACGAAGCGGGGCTTGAAAATCTGTATCAACTCATCACGCAGTCCCACCTGCACCATTTCCGAGGTGTGCCGCTGGTGACAGGAGCGGATCTGCAGCAGCACCGCCGGGGACTACTGGTCGGCAGCGGCTGCGGCAACGGGAAACTGTTTTCTGCGGCTGCACGGGGAGAAAAGCGCTTATCGGACATTGCCCGGGCGTATGATTTTCTGGAGATACAGCCCGTTTGGAACTGCAAAGTCGTGGTTCCCGAGGCGGGGAAAATCCAGGAGGAGCTTCGGCGGATCAACAGGATCATTGTGCAGTTGGGAGATGATCTGAAAATTCCCGTCTGCGCCACGGGAAATGTCCACTATCTCAAGCCCGAGGATGAACAGGCGCGCCGTATTCTCAGGTGCAGCAGCCATGGCTCCCTGTATTTGCGATCCACTCGGGAAATGCTCCGGGACTTTGCCTATCTCGGCAAAGAAAAAGCCCGGGAGGTGGTCATTGACAACACAAATCTGCTGGCAGAACGGACGGAGGAGCTTCGCCCGATTGCGACAGAACCCACATGGGCAAGGCCGGAAGATGAACAGCTTCTTCTTGACCGCTGTCAAAGCAAGGCCGACGAATATGATGGGCTGTTGACTGATCTTATAACAGAGCGACTGGCCCAAGAAAGTGCCGTTGTGAAAAAACAGAAGTCTGCTTCCTCGTACAGAATTGCCGCTGCCTTAGCCCATGACCTGTGCGGCAAATGCGGCGTTCCTGTCATGACGCGTAGGTCGGCAGGTGCATCCCTGCTGGCTTATTTTTCCGGCATCAGCCGCATCAACCCATTGCCGCCCCATTATCACTGCCGCCATTGCGGACATACGGAGCTTCCGGCGTGCGGCGTGGAATCCGGCTTCGATTTGCCGGACAAAACCTGTCCGAGCTGCGGAGAGCGCATGGCGCGGGACGGGCAGAATATCCCGTGGCAGGATTTTTTGGGGCAGGACGGGGAAAAACTGCCTGACTTTGATTTCATTATTCCTGGGGAGTTCTTCGCACAGGGGCGCATGATGGGGGTGTTCGCAGAGCTGTTCGGAGAGAATCGGGTGGTGAGAGCCGGCGCTACTGCCACCGTTTCAGAGAAAATTGCTCGGTATTATATCCGGGAATATGAGGAGAAACAGTGCAACTCTTTCCCGGAAGAGGTGCGGGCGCGTATAGTCGAATGTCTGACCGGTGTCCGGTGCGGCGTCCGACAGTATCCGGGCGGCTATGTCCTCCTTCCGGGGGAAATCGAGTCGGAAAGCTCCCTCCCGCTGCAATACGCTATGGACGACCCAGGCAGAGAGATCTGCACCCATTTTAATTTTCACGATTTGACAAATGCCTGGTTGAACATGGACTGCTTGGGATATGATGCGTCAGACCTACTCGCTCGGCTCTGCCGGGAGACCGGGTGCGAAGTAAGCTGCATCGACCTGCACGATCGAGCGGTATATGACAGCCTGCTGGCCAAACCCTCCACCACCGCAGCGACGGACAGTCTGATTTCGTGTGCGGTGGAGCTGGTGCTGAACGGCCTGACGGATAGGGAATTGCGAAGCAGTCTGCCGAGGAATTTCACCGGCATACGGAAGGCGATATGCCATCTGCAAAACGGCTCTGTCTCCGAAAATGCACCCGGGTATCACAAAGCCTATACGGTGGAGCTTGCCATGGCCGCCGTGGAGCTGGGATGGTACAAGCTGCGATTCCCGGAGGAGTTTGAAAGAGCCTGCCGATGTACCTATAAAAATTTTGAAAGAAAGGCTTTGATGCAATGAAGCAGCATAATCTTGATCCCGATGCGCAAATGCGTCTGCTGGAGGAGATATACGGGGAGAAAGCCATCGTGTCCGCCGTGGAGAGAAACCGGGAAAATCGGGAAATCGAAATACAAAACGCCCTGCGGCGGCTCTCCGAACAGCAGCGGGAGATGATCCTGTACCAATACGGCTTTGCGGACGGGCTGCCCCACACGGCGGAGGAAGCCGCGCAGCACTTTGACCTTTCCCGGGAGGATGCGGAGCGGATCACATCGCTTGCCCTGCGGACGCTGCGCAGCCCCGCCTGCTCTGGCGGGCTGCGGGTACTGCTGTCGCAGCTTTGAATCAGAGGAAGAAAATTTTTTGGATTTAACTTGGGTTTTTCCAAAAGCCTTGTTATCATGAAGAAAAATAAATGATATGGAGGCTGACCTATGAACACACCCAAAAATCTTCTCATTGCCAATCCCGACCAAAGCATCGTCCTCACCCCTGTTGAAGTGATCCGCCGTATGTTTGCCTACACTGACGAAAACGGCATTCTGATCGTCCCCCAATGGCCTTGCGATGATTGCGTGGAGCAGGGCTACTATATCTGTCGCATGAATTGGACGAAGGCGGACGCCGAGGAGGCGGTGGCGGTGTATGAGTCCCTCTATGCCAAGCTGGAAAATGCCGGCGAGAAGCCCTGCGATGCCCAGACGATGCTCCCCTACCCGGACCCCGGCATGGAGGAAATCGCCTATCATCTGAACATTCGTGCCAAAAGGCTGCAAAAGCTGCTGGCTCTCCGTGCGCCCCACATTGTCGCAAATAACGAAGCCTGCCTTCTCGGCCAGGCTATGGTTCTCTACGGCTATTGCAAAGACTTCCGCTGTGTGAAGGAATTGGAGTGACAAAAAATCCCCCGGCTTTCCGCATGGGAAAGCCGGGGATATAGATTAGCGAGGAATGTCGTAGCCTCTGTCCTTCAGAATTTCGTAGATTTGCCTATATTTTTCGTCAAGGCTCAATCCAATTATTTCGTTTTTTTCTTGCTGCCCCAATTCCTCCTTTTCCTTTAGTCCAAACAGGAATCCTTCGGCGGAAAGTGCCAGTTGAATTTTGGGCCACTCAATAAACTCCAGTTCCAGCGGGGAAAGCTCCGAATTGTGGCCTTTTATGTATTTTCGGATGTTTTTTACATAGAATTGATAGCTATAGTATTTCTTCCCATTTTTGCCGGTATATTCATCGTCCTCATGGTTTTCCATGCGGCTCCATGTTGACATCTTCCCGGCAACGAGTTTCTTCCCAGCAATGAGTTTCTTGCCATCAGGAACATTTCGCTTGAACCATTCCAGGGTAAATGAGTCCAACGGCATATGACAATATTTAAAATAATCTTGATATTCCGATGAATCCTCGCAGCAGAGCAAATACTTGAAAGACATATTTATAATTTTTTGGGCTTTCCCGTATGTCCCAAGGTCGCTACCGGAAAAGTGTCGGCACCAAATGGCACACAAGTCGCTATGCTTTTTGTCGAAGTCTTCTTCTTTCTCCGGCGCCTTTTCCTCAAAAAAATACTTCCGGAGCTCGTCTCTGATTTCCGTTATCGCCGCATTCTTTTCCTTTTCGTGTTTGCCGATTCCGGTCATGGTTCGTTTGGCATCACCATAAGCCAAATCGACGGCCGCCTCAAACGCCTTCTCATCTTTTATAGAGGCAAGTTTCTCGTAGTCATTAGGTCTGCTGCGCTTAAGGCCTTCCTTAAAATCCTTAATCGCATTTTTGCATTCTTCTATCATTCCGTTTCGCCATCCTTTCCTTTTGATCCGTCAAATTTGCAGGAATTTCCACATAAAGTATACCACATGGAACGCAAAATTCAACATCTTTCATATATTTTCCCAAAATAAATATCAAAGGAGACAAATGATGTCATTCAATGCGCTGAATATTGATTTTTACCTGTGTGGCGGCATCCACAGTAAGGGCTACGCTCCGGGCGAACAAACAACCGCCC
The DNA here is from genome assembly GCA_945832065.1 of uncultured Clostridia bacterium. GTDB lineage: Bacteria > Bacillota > Clostridia > Oscillospirales > Oscillospiraceae > JAZOXB01. Next base: position 5,914 of record CAMAEX010000090.1, read on the forward strand.
TCCTCCAAGAGCTGACCGCCATTCTGGATCGGCTCAAGTCGGATGATTACGAGCCTAACCTGCACACCATATGGCTCAGCGCCAAACGGCCCACTTTCCGGCAGTATTATGAGCAATATTACCCGGAAACGCCCTATGATACGGTCGATGCCGAAACCGAAAAAAATGCCCGGCGAGCCTATACCATTGCCTACCCCTGCGCAGAGGTATGGTATCAGATGTCGACCAACCATTTTCCCGGCGAAAACGGACAGGAGGTCTATGTACTCTGCTTGAATGATGTAAAAGCCTTCGGCACGAAAAATCCGACTGATTGCCGGTGTCGTGAGGACACGGAGCTGCTTCGCTGGGCGATGGAGGGGGCAAGGAAATTCGTTTCCGCCGTGGAACGGGGCACTTATCAGAAGGAATTTTTAAATCGGATCGCCTATCCCTATCGGGAAGGCTGGATCAAGCGAAAGGAGCTGTGGGCAGTGTGTCCCGAATTGCGGCGCCGCTTTTTGGCACCTCTCACAAAACGGGATATAGCGAAATTCATGAAGACTTATAATATGGCCGGAAAGAGCGAAGCTGCTCCGCTGAAAAACATGACGGCACGGGTATACTATGAAGCCTGTGCAGCCCTGTATGAGGCATGGGGCTTGCACGGAGATTCCCCCTTCACGGACAGCGAATCGGAGCATGAGCACTACGGGGAGAATAAGCCGACGCCCAAGGAGCGGTACTATGCCATTGCTGGAGATGAGGATAACGGCCTTAAAAATGTACCCATGGACGACCCGGAGGCATTCCGGGAATGGCACCGGCGCAGGGGCCCTTTTTTCCGCAAGGGAAAAAGCAGTACCGCCTATGGAGTTGTCGTGCCCAACTTGAATGGCAATTTGACCGTAGAGCTGATTCCTGTGACCGACGATGACGCAAAGAGCGGGTGGCGTTTCATTGTTTTTGCGGATTTTTCATCCTATACCATCCTTGCCGCAAATGCCCTCTGTGATGCAGGCTATCCGATTCAGGTGGGGGAGCCGGAGGTGTTTTTCTGTATGCTGACGGGAGATGATGATGTTGAGATCGTCCCCGCATGGGAGCCTGCGTCGCCTTTTTCTATTCACCTACCGCCGGGTGCTGTTGGGAAAGCTGTTGCGGAAAAGGCAACCTGGAAAAATGACTGCTATGAAACGAAAAGGGACACAGCGGAATAGGGGGATTATTTTGGGATACTTTTCAAATTTAGCGGTGGAGGTCTGTCCTGCGGATAGACCGGATGACAGCTATCCCTCTGCGGAACGGCAGCTTTTGCAGCGGCTGGAGGACTTGAGGGAGCGTGTCCATGGGAGCTTGTAAGGTCAAGATCTTCCCGCCGCCCAGCGCGACTT
>CAMAEX010000091.1:0-7284 GCA_945832065.1 uncultured Clostridia bacterium
CCACGACCCCTTCGGGGTCTCGCAATGACAAAACTGTAGTTTTTTTGACAGTCTGCGCAATTAAAATGTGCTTTGCACATTTTAATTGGTGATTGGTATGAGATTTTTTCTATTTTGCCTTAACTTTCTCCAAGCTCCTGCGTCCTGCGCAGCGCAGCGTACATACCATTCTGCCGCATCAGCTCGTCGTGCGTTCCCTCCTCGCGAATCTTTCCGTCGGCAATGACGATGATGCGCGAGGCGCTGCGGATGGTGGACAAGCGGTGCGCGATGATCAGCGTTGTGCGTCCCACCGCCAAAGCGTCGAGGGCGGATTGGATCTTCGCCTCGGTCACGCTGTCTAAGGCACTCGTCGCCTCGTCGAGGATCAAAATCGGCGGATTCTTCAGGAAGATCCGCGCAATGGAGACGCGCTGCTTCTGCCCGCCCGAGAGGAGCGTTCCGCGCTCGCCTACGAAGGTGTCGAAGCCGTCCGGCATCGCCATAATGTCGTCATAAATTTCTGCACGCTTTGCCGCCGCAACGACCTCCTCCATCGTGGCGTCCGGTCTGCCGTAGCGGATGTTGTTTCCGATGGTGTCGGCAAAGAGGAAGACATCCTGCTGCACCACACCGATGGCCTGATGCAGAGAGCTTTGCGTCACGGCGCGGACATCCAGCCCGTCGATCGTGATCGCGCCCTCCGTCACATCGTAAAAGCGCGGGATCAAGCGGCAGAGGGTGCTCTTTCCGCCGCCGGAGGGTCCGACGATCGCGACCGTCTCGCCGGGCTGCACCCGCAGGCTGACTTTTTCGAGCACCTCCTGCTCCTCCTCGTAGGCAAAGGATACCTCCTTGACCTCGATCTCGCCTTGGACGTTTTTCAGTTCCTTCGCGTCCGGTGCGTCCTTGAGGGAAGGCTCGGTGCGCATCAGCTCCGCAAAACGGCTCAATCCGGCAAATCCGTTGGCAAACATCTCGGCAAAGTTGATGAGCTTGCGGACAGGGCTGATAAAGGTCGAGATATACAGGCTGAAGGTCAGCAGGTCGATCATTTTAATGCTGCCCTGCATCAAAAGCGCGCCGCCCACGGCGATGACCGCCACGGAGAGCAGCGACATAAAGAATTCCAGCGAGCCGGAGAAGATACCCATCTCGCGGTGGAATTCCCGCTTGGACACCTTGAAGCGCTCATTCGCCTCGTTGAACTTGCCGAATTCTACCTCCTCATTGGCAAACGCCTTCGCGGTGCGGATGCCCGAGAGGGAGGATTCGATCTCCGCGTTGATCGCGGCGGTCTTGCTCTTGACGCCCTTCGACACGGCGCTCATCTTGCGTCGGCGGGAGATCACAACAATCAGCAGGATCGGCAGAATGATACACACCACCAGCGCCAGCCGCCATTCGATCGAGAACATCACGATCAGCGCGCCGACGATCGTCAGCACGGAAATGACCAGATCCTCCGGGCCGTGGTGGGCAAGCTCCGTGATCTCGAACAGGTCGCTCGTCAGGCGGCTCATAAGCTGTCCCGTGCGGTTGTGATCGTAGAATTCATAGCCGAGCGTCTGCATGTGGGAAAACAGATCACGGCGAATGTCCGCCTCGACCCGGATGCCGAAGGTGTGCCCCCAGTAGCAGATCACATAATACAACACAGCGCGCACCAAATAGGCGGCCGCCATCACGCCCATCACAATAAAGAAGGTCTGATACGCCGCCTGCGGCAGCAGCTCGTTCATCGCCGTGCGCGAGACAAGCGGAAACGCCAAATCGACCGCCGCGACCAAAAGGGCGCAGAACATGTCCATCGCAAAAAGCCTGCGGTGCGGTTTGAAGTAAGAGAGGAAAATGCGGAGCAAGCCGTGCTCCTGATAGAATTTCGTGTTCATTTTGCGCCATCCTTTACGATATTGTGGATCCAAACGCCCTTTTTAATGAGGATCAGCCCGATCACGCACTTGCCGATGTCGGCGAGCTGACAGAACAGATAGAGCGGCAGGATGGAAATACCGACCACGCGCCGCAGGAAGAACGCCAGCGGCACGGTAATGCACCAGACATACACGCTGTCAAACAGGAAGGTGATTAAGGTCTTGCCGCCCGAGCGCATCGTGAAATAGGTCGCGTTGGCAAGGCTGTTGATGGGCATGGTCAGCGCGATGATCAGAATGAATTTCGAAGCAAGCGCCCGCACCTCCGGCGGCTGCGCGGTATAAATATTCGGAATATATGGAGAAAGCAGCGCCATCACGCCGCCGATGACAAAGCAGATCGCAACGGAAAAGACGATCAGCTTGCGATCCGTGTCTACGGCTTCCTCGAGCTTGTTCGCGCCGAGGAGCTGCCCGACGATGATGCCGACGGCATTGCCCATTGCCAAAAAAGCGACGTTGAACACATTGCCCACCGTGGACGCGATCGTGTTGGCAGGCACCACGATCAGCCCGCACAGGCTGTAGCACATGCCGAGCATCGCCATGCCGCCCGCCCACATCGTCTCGTTGATCATCAGCGGGATGGTCTTGCGCGTGATGCTGCCCGCAAGCCGCTTCGGAATGCGCATAGAGCGGTATACCCCCACAATAAAGCGGCACCTTTCGGAATGCCGATGTGTCCAAACCATCACAACGGCAGCCTCAACGAATCTCGCGATCACCGTCGCGATCGCCGCACCGGCGGAGCCGAGACGCGGAAAGCCGAGATAGCCGAAGATCAGCAGCGCGTTAAAGCAGAGGTTGACGAGGACGGAGACGATCCCCGCCACCATCGGCACGATCGTCTGCCCCGACTCGCGCAGCGTGCCGGAATAGCATTGGGAAAGAATAAAGGGGAAGAAACCGATCAGCATAATCCGCAGATATCTTTGGGCATAATGCAGCATCTCCGCCCGCTGCGCCGCCGTTCCCTCGCCCTTGAGATACAGAGCGATCAGATTCTCTCCGAACAGCAGGAAAACGCCGACACCGACCAGCATCAGTGCCGTGCAGATAAACAATTTGTAGCGGAACGCATTGCGCACGCCCTCGTGGTCGCCGTTGCCGTAAAACTGTGCGCCGAAAATGCCCGCGCCGGAAACCGCGCCGAAGATCGCCAAATTAAAAACAAAAATGAGCTGATTGGCAACCCCGACGCCGCCCATCTGGGTCTCCCCGACGCCCCCGACCATGATATTGTCCAGCAGAGCAACAAACTGTGTAATGCCGTTCTGTATCATGATCGGCACGGCAACCGCCAGCGCCATCCGATAAAACGCCCAATTCCCGACATATTTTCTCCGTAAGCTTGAAATCATAAAAACCTCCAAAATCGTGTTGAAAGCTGTCAGAATATTGTATCAGAAATTACGTTTTTTTGCAACCACCATTTTCCCCCACCATCGCGTACAAACCCCGATGTCATTGCGAGGCGCAACGCGCCGCGGCAATCTCACGCACATGCCGCCAAACCACCGCACCCTGTAGGGCGGGGACATGTCCCCGCCGGTGCAGGAACCCCCAACCCCGCACAAGCTCCCCTCCCATGTCATTGCGAGGAGCGCAGCGACGCGGCAATCCCGTGCAGGCACTTCCAAAAAACGCCGCCCGCAAAAACACACCGCAGAGCGGAATCCCCATCTGCGGTGTGCCCCTATTTTCACTTCACCGAGCCATGCGCCCGTTCCAAGATCTCCGCAACCATGAGGCTCTGTTTTGCCATGCGTGCAAAAAAAGCCTCATCCCGCGCCTCGATTGCATCCCGAAACCGCGCCAACTCATAAATCATCCGATTTTCCGCATGAGGCGCATCGATCTCCACTTCCGCACCATCCAAAGCCGCGCGGCAAACACCAAAATCGTTGATCGGGCCGTCCTCAGCGAAGAACCCGCGCTCCCCTTCCACACGGCAGCCGCTGCCGAGGTTCGCGTTCTTCGCCGTGACAATGCGCACCGTCAGTTCCGGATAGGTCAGCATCAGCTCCCCCGCGAGATCGATGCCGTTTTCCCCCAGCTCCGGCGCATACCGCACACGCTCCGGCATTCCAAACAGATCGACCGCCATATGGATGCAGTAAACTCCCATGTCGTTCAGCGCGCCCGCCTGCATTGCGGGATTGAAAATATTCGGATTCTCCCCCCGCAGATAGGCATCATATTTTGAGGAATACTGCGCATAGCAAAGCTCCGCGCTTTGGATCGCTCCAAGCTGCGGCAAAAGCACGCGGCATTGCAAATACTTCGGCATAAACAGCGTCGTGATCCCCTCAAAGAAGAACACGCCCTTCTCCCGCGCGGTGTCGATCATCTGCCGCACCTCCGCGCCCGTGACCGCAGCAGGCTTTTCCACGATCACATGCTTTCCTGCCCGCATCGCGCGGCACACCTGTTCCGCATGAAAGCGGTTGGGTGAGGCGATATAAACCGCGTCGATGTCCTCCCGCGCCAACAGTGTGTCATAGTCCGTGCAGACCGCGGCCACGCCGACAGAATCGGCAAATTCCCTGCCCCGTGCCAAATCGCGGGAATAGACCGCGCGGCACTCCACGCCGTCCACCTGCGCCATTGCCTGCTGCATCAGCCGCATAATAGCGCTCGTACCTACCGTTCCGAATCTCAGCATTACGCCTTCCCCTCCGTGTCGAAGCCAAACAGCCGCGCCGCGTTGTTGTATAGTATATTCTCCGCATCCCGCTGCGGCAGGCGCAAACCGACGAACCGCTCCAGCTCCTGTGCGGGATTCCACATCGGATAATCCGTACCGAATAACACGCGCTCCGCACCGTAGGCGGCGATCAGTTCTTTTGCCCGTTCATTCTCCATCGCAAAGAAGGAGGACGAGCAATCGACCCAGAGATTCTCAAACCGCCCAGCAAGCTGCCTTGCCGCCTCGTCCCAAACCGAGTAACCGCCGAAATGCGCGGCAATGACCGTGAGCCTCGGAAAACGGTGCAGCAGCGGCAAAAGCTGTTCGGGATTTGAAAAGCTGTAGCGCCGGTCACCCGTGTGCAGCAGCAGCGGCAGCACGCCCTCGCACTGCTCGCACAAAGCAAAGCACGCCTTGCTGTCCAAACGGAAGCGCTGAATATCCGGGTGCAGCTTCACGCCGTGCAGCCCCAGCTCCCGCAAATGTGCGATATCCTCCGTCAGCGTCTCACTCTCCGGGTGCAGCGCCCCGAAGCCGTACAGACGGTCGGGGAACTGCGCCACCTCGGCGGCAATAAACTCGTTGATACTCCTCACCTGCTCCGGCTTCGTCGCCACGGACTGCACAAGGAAGCGGTCGATCCCTTCGCCCTTGGCAAACAGCGTCTGCACCGTACCGTCGTAGGTCTCTCCGAGGTTGTCATAGAAGGTCGCCGTCGCGGCAGCCGCCTTCTGTGCGATCTTCGCGGGATAAATATGGCAATGTGCGTCAAAGACCTTCATCACAGACGCTCCAAAACCGCAACAAGATAGTCCCAGGTCCGCTCGACCGATCCAATGTCCAGCTTTTCGCGGCTCGTGTGGATGTCGTGCATCTGCGGACCGAAGGAGACGGCGTCCAGCCCCTTCAGACGGTCGGAGAAAATGCCGCATTCCAGTCCCGCATGGATGGCTTCCACCACCGGCTCCTTGCCGTAAAGCGCGCAGTAAGTCTCAACCATCGTCTCGCGCAGGCGGGATTCCTTCTGATATTCCCATGCGGGATATTCGCCCGACTGCGAATACGCCGCATCAAAGCTGCCGCCGATCTCCTGTAAGGAGGCGATCAGCGCCGCCTTTTCCGCATTGACCGAGCTGCGCACGGAGAAGGTCATCAGCACCTCGTCCGCCCCGGTCTTGAGAATGCCAAGATTCAGCGAGGTCTGTACCAGCCCTTCAATATCCTTGCTCATCGCCTGTACGCCGTTGGGCAGAGCGTTCAAAAGCCCCAGCACCGCCGCAGAAGCTTCCTCCGTCATCGGCAGGATATCACTCTCCGCTTTTTCGCAGACGAACTCGACCGCCGTCTCGGTCCCGGGAAGCGTCTTTTGCACCTCCGCCGCAGCCGCAGCAAACGCCGCTTCCGGCTGCACCGCAATGACGAACGCCTCGCTTGCGCGGGGAATGGCATTGTCCTTGCTGCCGCCGCCGATGGAAATCAGACGCACGGGCAGCTTTGCAAGAATACCGGCGAGCACCTTGTTCGCGTTGGCTCTGCCCTTGTTGATCTCCACGCCGCTGTGACCGCCGGTCAGACCGCGCACCGCCATGCGCCAAACCTGACCCTGTACCGCCTCGCGGGTGATCGGGCGTTTCAGGCAGCTCGTCGCACCGCCCGCGCAGCTCACGGTCAAAATTCCCTCGTCCTCCGAGTCGCAGTTGAGCAGCACGCGTCCCTGCAGCACGGACATGTCCATCGCGTCCGCGCCAAGCATACCGATCTCCTCATCGACGGTAAACACCGCCTCAAGCGGCGGATGCTTCAGTGTGTCGGATGCTAAAATCGCCAATGCATAAGCGACTGCAATGCCGTCGTCTCCGCCGAGGGTCGTCCCCTCTGCGAAAATATACTTCCCGTCATGTTGCAGACGCAAGCCGTCCTTGGAGAAGTCAATGTCACAGTCCGCGTCCTTTTCGCAGACCATGTCCAAATGCCCCTGCAAAATAACGGTCGGATGCTCCTCATAGCCCTTTGACGCGGGCTTGTAAATCACCACATTGTTCCACTCGTCCTGCACATAGCGCAGCCCGTGTTCCTGCGCAAAACGGACACAGTAATCCGAAATCCGCTTCGTGTCCCGCGACCCGTGGGGGATCGCGCAAAGCTCCTCAAAATAATGCAGCGCCTCCTGCGGGCGCAAGCCCTCCAAAATGCTCATTGTATCGCCTCCATAGAATGATCATCGCTATCATAGCACATTTTCCCCGCAACGACAACTTTTTTCCCGCCGATTTTCACATTTTCCCCACTCCCCATCCCCATAGGGCGGGGGCAGTCATAAACCGGTGCAGGAACTTCCGACCGCATACAGTCACCCCTTTCATTGTCATTGCCATGAAACCCTCTGTAGGGCGGGGACATGTCCCCGCTGCGCGCAGGAACTACCAAGTATGTACAGACTCGGTCATGCCTACTGTCTACCGCTTCGCGGTCGGCGGGGGGGACGCTTGCGAGCGCCGCCTGTGGCGGAGAAAGCGAGCAAGAAGGAGTGGCAGAATCAAGGCGACTGACAAGTGGGCTTTGCCCACGCAGACAGAGCCGCTGATTCAACAGGACATGTCCCCGCCCCACAAGGGCTGTTTCGTTTATCGTGGTGCGTTTATCGTGGTGCGTTTATCGTGGTGCGTTTATCGTGGTGCGTTT
>CAMAEX010000092.1:0-7221 GCA_945832065.1 uncultured Clostridia bacterium
ACGAAACTTTTTTTATTAGATTGCCACGTCGCTTCGCTCCTCGCAATGACACGTCAGGGGCTTTTTCGACACGCTGAAAAAGCTTTAATAGCTTTTTATAGCACCGAAGGTGCGTCAAATTCTGCACGATAAGCGCCCGCAGGCGCTATGCAAGCGAGCAACCGCCGCTTGCGGCGGCACTTAGCGAGTCGCAGACGGCGCAGCGTGCGTCAGCACGATGCGAGTGTGCGCAGCACACGGGATTCTTGATGAAAGAATTTAATCAAGAATCAGTATCAGAGCTTCCTTAATCACAAATGAGGGAGCGGAATATCCGCTCCCTCGGTGGGTTTTCGATTTTCTCAGTCTAAAATCTCCATCAGTCTGCCGCAGCAGAAGGGGATGGGTTCGCCCGCCTTGACGTGCTGGGTCTTGTTGCAGGTGACGCAGTAGACATCCGTGTCATAGGGTGCGCGGATGACGGGGATCTCGTTCTTCTCCTGAAGGCTCAGACCCTCGATGTGGAAGGTCGCGGTCTTGTTCTCGGAGGGGACATAGACACCCATCGGCTGCAAAGACTTCGTTGCGCCGGTGCAGTTGCCCATCTTGACCCACAGGGCTTCCAGCTCCGCAGCCTCGGCTGCGTGCTCAGGGGTGAACTCCACGATATCCTTATTGATGCGAATCTTCATGACTTATTCCTCCGGGCTGAATTCTTCCTTGCCCACGCCGCAAAGCTCGCAGGCGAAATCCTCGGGAAGGTCTTCCCACTTCACGCCGGTCTCTTCTTCATCATAGACCCAGCCGCACAAATTGCAGACATACTTCATGATAGAAACTCCCTGAATCAGCCGAAGTAACGCTTCAGCAGACCTTCCAGCGCTCTGCCGTGACGGGCCTCGTCACGAGCCATCTCGTGGACGGTGTCATGGATGGCGTCGAGGTTGTTCTTCTTCGCGACCTTCGCCAGCTCGAACTTGCCTGCCGTTGCGCCGTACTCGCAGTCCACACGCCATGCGAGGTTCTTCTTGGTGGAGTCGGTCATGTTGGGCTCCAGCTCGCTGCCGAGGAGCTCCGCGAACTTTGCGGCATGCTCCGCTTCTTCATAAGCTGCCTTCTCCCAATACAGACCGATCTCGGGATAGCCCTCACGATGGGCGATACGCGCCATGCAGAGGTACATACCGACTTCGCTGCACTCGCCGTTGAAGTTGGCCTTGAGCTGGTCGAGGATGAACTTCTTGTCCTCTTCGGGAACGCCGTCGAGCTTCGCGCCGACACCGAACACATGCTCGGCAGCCAGAGCCATCTCGCCCTCAACGACCTTGAACTTCTCGCCGGCAACGCCGCACAGCGGGCACTTGAAGCCTTCGGGCATCTCGCCTTCGTGGACATAACCGCAAACGGGGCATACATACTTCTTCATTGAATTTTCCTCCATCATAAGTAAGATTATTGTTTTGCGTCTGCGTTGACGCATTGGTTACAGATCCCGGTAAAGGTCAGGACGCATTCACGGACGGAGCCGCAATGCACCTGCTCTGCCAGCTTCTGCGGCGGGTCGATCTCGTCAACATCGATCACCGCGCTGCAGTGGGTGCAAACGAAATGGGCATGGGGCACGGTGCAGCGATCGAAGCGCTCCGTCCCGTTCACGACCCCCGCCGAGGAGAGGATCCCCTCCTGCTTGAAAGCGGCGAGGTTGCGGTAGACCGTGCCGAGGGAGAGATCGGGGATCTGCGGCTTGAGCTGCGCATAGACCCATTCGGCGCTGGGATGCGTCGCGGTAGAACAGACGCATTCCAAGATCGCGTCGCGTTTTTTGCTATGCTTGCGTGCCGCCATCCTCATCTCCTCCAAAATAATAATAATTCTCGTTTGTGTTATTATATTAGCACAGAGCTGCGGATTTGTCAAGGGTTTTTTCAAAAAAGTCGCCCCTACGGCGTTAACTGCGAAATATCTCGTAGGGGCGGCTATCAGCCGCCCGCGTTTGAAATCCGCGCGGAGCGCTCCTCAGTCATTCACCCTTAGTCCTTAGCCCTTAGCCTAACAGGCGGTTCCTGCACCGGCTTAGGACTGTCCCCGCCCTGCAGGGATTATTTCAATAACGCCGTGTTCCCGGCAGCAGCTCTGCGGTCATCTCCCAGAGCATACGGGCGTGGTGCTCCTCGTCATCCGCCATGGCGTTGAACATGGACGCCTGCTCCGGGAAGCGTCTTGCCGCATCGCGGTAGCCCTTTGCCGCCGACAGCTCCGCAGGATACGCGCTGCGCATGGCAGCCGAAAGCGAACGCTCGGTATCCGCCGCTGCGGGAGAGACCTTCGGGCGCACACCGAACAGCAGAAAATACAGCGCCGCAAGCCGCCGAAAATGCCGCGTCTCATCCGCTGCCATATGCCGGAACCGCCGGGCAAGGCTGCCGCCGCGGGACGCAAGGGCGCGATAGGTCGCGGCGCTCGCCTGCTCTCCGGAGAGCCATTGCAAAAGCATTTCCTCCTCCGGCGCGGTCCGGGACGGTTGTAGGACGCGGCCCCAGACCTCCTGTACCTTTACGGGATCATAAATATCCATGGCACTTTCCTCCTTCCCTTCTTTGACAGTCTATGCCGCGAAGGGTCGAGGCTTGACAAATAAACCGAAAAAAGCGGCTTCGCTATTTTTCCGTCAGGGAGCGCTTGCAGCACGCACGGATATGCGGCACCAGACGCAGCACAGCCTTTGTAACAAAGAGATGTGCCACAGCCGCCGCCAAAACGAGCGCGAGATAGTCGAGCTGCGGGCGGCTCCAAGCGGAAACATCGTGCCAACGGACGTACATTGCCTGCAAGGGGGCGTGGATCAAGAACACGGAGAAGCTCAGCTCACCCAAGAAGCCGGTGAACCTGCACTTGTCAAGGAAGGTGTTCAGATAGCTGTGCCCCGAGACGGCGATGGCGGTGGTGAGCAGGAAGAGCAGGGTGCATAACCACTGATAGTACCGTGTGTTTCTGCGGAACATGACGAGCAGGATGAACACGTGCGCGCCGATCTCAAACGCGGTCAGCAGCAGCTTTCCCCAACGGTTGAAGCGAATTTGCCGAAGCTTCTTCGTAAGCTGCAACGCGTAATAGCCAAGGCTCATGACAAGCCACGCCCGCAGCGTTCCGAAGGTGGTAAAGCCCACCCACGCGTCAAAGCTTGCGGATTCCAAATGCCGCCATAAGGCGTAGCCGAGGCACAGCGTCAGCGGCATCACAAGGTGCAGGAACTTATCCTTCCAATAATACAGGCAGCTCCAGAGGAAAAAGCCCACAATGCACATTGCGCTGAGCGTCCACGCAGGGCCGTTCAGGAGGTTGCCGCCTTCGTTGATGCCGCACCATTTGACCATGAGGATCTCCCAGATATCGCTTGAAAACGCGTCCGCCACATCTCCCACAGAATGCACCGGTTCCAGTACGATGCGCCATGCCACAAAGGCAAACAGGAATGCGGTCATGCTCCACGGGAAAAACCGCAGGAAGCGCTTCTTGAGATACTGACCGGGCGTGATCAAGCGATTCGCCGCGCACTGCTTCTCGTAGCTCTGAAAGAAGAACAGGCCGGCTACCAGCAGAAAGAAATCCACACCGTAGAAGCCGCCGACGCAGTGAATCTGCGATTTGGCGGTAAGGTGAAAAAGCACAATGATCCATGCGTACAGGAATTTAAAAAAATCAAGGTCTGCGTTTCGTTTGTTCATATGTTTTTCATCCAACTCTCTCTTTTTTTTGAAAAAAACGGGTATATGTGATTTGGGGATAAGCTACGCTTCCCGGTGCAGCGGCTGTTCCTTGACAGGGATCGTCAGCTCCAGCACATAGTACGCACCGCAGCGGTAGACGGTGAGGCAGAGCTTCTCCCCCGGGGCTGCCGCTTCTACCGCAGCGAAATAGTCGTAAGGCTCCTTTACCGCCGCACCATCGACGGCAAGCAGGATATCGCCCGGAAGGATTCCGGCTTTGGCGGCGATACTGTCGGCATCAACGCTGTGAACGATCAGACCCTCGGGCAGCTCCCAGTAGCGGCGCTCCGCGTCGTCCAGCGCGGAAAGCTCCATGCCGAAGGAGCTGCTTTCGTCCTCGCCGCTCGTCTGCATGGGGCTGCGGAAGGGATAGACGTCCGACAAGGCATCTTCCGTCTCGCCCTGCGCCGTCTCCTCAGAACCAAGTGGATTTTGCCGGACATGCAGGGCAATGGTGAGTAGATTGGCAGCGAGCACCACTGCCAAAAGCGACAAGACCAAGGGGAGGCGTGACTTGTCAAGCTCACGCCTCCGTCCCGTGCCGTAATAGCAAGGGCGCTCCTGCGCTTGCTCATGGTTCTCTCGGTTCTTCGGTTGTTCCATTGTGACGCCTCCTTTCTTCATGATCGGCGGTACAGACAAACAGGTTTGTGCGCAGTCGGTGGTCCCTACACGGGATTGCCACGGGCGCAAGCGCCCTCGCAATGACATAGAGGGGGGAGCTTGTGCGCAGTCGGTGGTTCCTGCACGGGATTGCCACGGGCGCAAGCGCCCTCGCAATGACATAGAGGGGGAGCTTGTGCGCAGTCGGCGGTTCCTGCACCGGGCGGCTGATAGCCGCCCCTACGGCGTTAACTGCTGATAGCCGCCCCTACGGCGTTAACTGCAAAATATCTCGTAGGGGCGGATAGCATCCGCCCGCGTTTGGGATCCGCGCGGAGCGCTCCTCAGTCATTCACCCTTAGTCCTTAGCCCTTAGCCTAACAGGCGGTGCCTGCACGCGGGCGGATGCTATCCGCCCCTACAGCATTCTATGGCTCAGCCCTTGCTCAGGGACAGGGTAAAGGTAAACTCCGTCTTGCCGTTGGCGCTGGTGACATAGACATCCTCGCCGTGGGCAAGAACGATGGTTTTGACGATATACAGTCCCAAGCCCACGCCGTCGCGGTCGGTGGAGCGGCTCTTGTCGGTCTTATGGAAGCGGTCAAAAATCAGCGGCAGCTCCTCCGGCGCGATGGTCGGGCCGGTGTTTCCCACGGTGACAACCGCGCTGTTTCCCTGCTGCACGACGCGGATGGACAGCGTACCGCCTTGGTTGATGAATTTGACCGCGTTATCCAGCAGATTATACAGCACCTGCGTGATGGCATCCTGCATGGCGCGGACGGTCAGCCCCATCTCAGGCATATCAATGTCCACATTCAGTTCCTTCTGGTTGATCCGCTGCTCAAAGCTCAGAAGCGCCTGTCCCGCCGCCTCGCAGATATCAAAATTCGTCAGCTTCTCCGGCGGAATGCCCTGATCCCGCAGGCGCGAGACATCGAGCATATTGCGCACCAGACGCGAGAGTCTGCGCGCCTCGGTGGCGACCAGCTCCATATACTGCCGGTGCTTTTCCTTTGGGATCGTGCCGTCGAGCATCCCGTCGAGGTAGCCCGCAATGGTGGTCATGGGCGTTTTCAGCTCATGGCTGACATTCGCGACGAATTCCTGCCGCACGGTCTCCGAATTCTGCACGGCGACCGCCATATTATTGAACGCGACCGCCAGCTCCTCGATCTCCTCATTCTGATTGCCCGTCGGCACGCGCACGGTCAGATCACCGTGGGCGATCCGTCTTGCCGCCGCCGCCATGTCGCGGATCGGCTTCGTCTCGCGGCGGGTCAGATAGGGCGCGATCAGCAGGACGAGTGCCAAAACAAACAGCGCGGTCATCAAAAAGATCCGCAGCATCTGCCCTGTCAGCGCCTTGAGCGCGGACTTCTGTACCGACGCAACAACAATGCACAGCGGAGCCCCCGTCTCGTCCGTGACCGGTGTCGCAACCGCGATACGCGTCTGACCGTAGATCGTCGATGCCTTGCTGTCAACCCGTGTCTCACCCTTACGGAATACCTTCTCCGCTGTCTCTGCGCCGATGGTGCCGCCGATGTGCTCGCAGCGCTGGATATCCTGCGCACAGATGCGAACCGTCCCGCCCGTGTCGCAGATCAGAATGTCATTTTCCGACGCGGCGGAGGCGACCGACAGATTCGTGCGGAAGCTCCAGTCATTTAGATAGGATGCGGAATACGCCTCGATAAGCTCCGTTACCGCTTCTGCAGAGCTGCAAAGCGACCGCTCCCGCTCCTGCGTGCTGTAATACTCGAACACCGCCCAAAAGGACAGCGCCGTCAGCATGGTTGCAGCGAGCAGAACGCAGATGATCAGCGTGATCTGCCGCCGAAAGGTCGTTTTCATTGCGCGTTGACCTCGAATTTATAACCCACCGACCAGACCGTCTTCAGCTCCCATTGATCGGACACGCCCTCTAACTTTTCGCGCAGGCGCTTGATATGGACGTCCACGGTACGGGTGTCACCGAAATAGTCAAAGCCCCAGACCTCGTCCAGGAGCTGATTGCGGGAGTAGACGCGGTTGGGGGTGGAGGCGAGGTGATACAGCAGCTCCATCTCCTTCGGCGGTGTCGGCACCTTTTTGCCGTTGACCGTCAGCTCGAAGGCGTCCATGTCGATGATGAGCTTGTCAAACACCAGACGGCGCGAGGACTTCTCCGGCTCGATGCCGCTGCGGCGCAGGACCGCCTCGATGCGCGCAAGCACCTCCTTCATCTCGAAGGGCTTGGTGATATAATCGTCCGCGCCTGATTTCAGACCCGCGACCTTGTCCTCCGTCTCGCTTTTCGCCGTGAGCATGATGATGGGCGTCTTGCTCTCGGAGCGGATGGTGCGGCAGACCGCCGAGCCGTCCATGCCGGGCAGCATCAGATCGAGCAGCACCAAGGATGGCTGCTTCTCCCGAAACAGCTCCACGCCGCGCAGCCCGTCATGGGCGATGGCGACCTCGTAGCTCTCTTTTTCCAAATAAAGACGCAGAAGATCGGCAATATTGCGGTCATCCTCCACGATCAGCACAGTCTTTGCCATACGGAACTCCCCCTTTTTCTGTTTCTGCCTAACATTATAGCGCAACCCCGCCGTTTTGGGTGAACAATTTGTGAATTGGAACAAATTTGTCCCCGCCAACGGGAAGGAAAGGACTAAGGGCTAAGGACTAAGGGTGAATGACTTCGGAGCGCTCCGCGCGGATTCTAAATCGTGCGAAGCACACCTCAGTCATTCACCATTCACTCTTAGCCCTTAGCCAAAATAGATTGCCACGTCGCTGCGCTCCTCGCAATGACATGGGAGGGCTACCCTGATTTGTCATTGCGAGACCGGTGCGCACACCGGTCGTGGCAATCTCAGGCTGTAGG
>CAMAEX010000093.1:0-7208 GCA_945832065.1 uncultured Clostridia bacterium
GTACAGGAGCGAGCACAAGTGAGTGAAGAGATCATCATAACACACGCTCTTAAAAAGTACGGTGACAATGTCATCATTCCCGACTTGAGCCTTGACATTAGAGAGGGCGAGTTTTTCACGCTGCTTGGTCCCTCTGGCTGCGGCAAGACCACACTTCTGAGAATGATCGCGGGCTTCAACAGCATCGAGGGCGGCGACTTCTTCTTCGGTGAGAAGCGCATAAACGACCTTGACCCCGCCAAGCGCAACATTGGCATGGTCTTCCAGAACTACGCCATCTTCCCGCACTACACCGTCAGAAAAAACGTTGAGTTCGGCCTGAAAAACAAGAAGTTCCCCAAGGACAAGATAAAGACCCAGTCCGAGAAGTTCATGAAGCTCATGCAGATCGACCAGTACGCCGACCGTATGCCTGAGCGCCTTTCCGGCGGTCAGCAGCAGCGCGTCGCGCTCGCTCGTGCACTGTGCATCGAGCCGGACGTTCTGCTGATGGATGAGCCTTTGTCCAACCTTGACGCGAAGCTGCGCGTTGAGATGCGCACGGTCATCAAGAACATCCAGCACAATGTTGGTATCACCACCGTGTATGTCACGCACGACCAGGAGGAAGCCATGGCGGTCTCCGACCGTATCGCTGTCATGAATGCCGGCGTCATCCAGCATGTCGGCACGCCCAAGAGCATATACCAGCGCCCGGCAAACCTCTTCGTCGCCACGTTTATCGGCCGCTCCAACGTCATAAAGGGCAAGCTCGTCGTCGAAAACGGCAAGACCTATCTCGAAACGCTCTCCGGCTACCGCGCCGAGATACATACCGTCCGCCCCGAGCAGCAGAAGGAGCAGGAGATCACCTTGTCCGTGCGTCCGGAAGAGTTTTTGCTCGACCGTGACAGCACAGAGGGTATCTCCGCCATCGTGGATGACTGCGTGTTCCTCGGGCTGAACACCCATTACTTTGTGCACCTGTCCTCCGGCGAGGAGGTCGAGATAATCCAGGAGTCCTCCATCGACAGCGTTATCGAACCGGGGAGCGAGATAAAGCTGAAAATAAACACGGATAAAGTCAACCTCTTCACTGCCGACGGCGAGGAGAACATACTCACCGGCGTGTGCAATGACTGCGCGAAGGCATAACGGAGGAGCAGGCTATGGTCAAAAAACGTTTTGACGGCTGGCTGATCGTCTCTGTGCTGCTGCTGGTGCTATTCATCGCGGTGCTCATTTACCCGATGTTCGGCGTCATCAAGCAGGCAGTCATCATGCCTGACGGCAGCTTCTCGTGGGAGCAGTTCCACAAGTTTTTCAGCAACAGCTACTATGTGGACACCATCTATAATTCTTTCAAGATCACCATTTTTGTCACGGTGCTCACGCTTGTGATCGGTATTCCGTTTGCTTACTTTTATGCGTTCTACCGCCTCAAGGGCGCAAAAATCCTCTTCGTCGTCAGCATACTTTGCTGCATGTCCGCCCCGTTTTTGGGCGCGTACTCGTGGGTCATGCTGCTCGGACGCAGCGGTGTCATCACAAAGTTTTTCAAAACCGCCCTCGGCATCACCATGCCCAGCATCTACGGCTTCGGCGGCATCGCCCTGTCGCAGACGCTCAAGTTCTTCCCGCTCGTGTTCATCTACATGAACGGTGCTTTCAAGAGCATTGACAATACCCTCATGGAGGCCTCGGCAAATATGGGCTGCACCGGTGTGAAGCGTCTTTTCAACATCGTGCTGCATCTCACTATGCCCACCATCCTCGCCGCTACACTCATGGTGTTCATGCAGGCGTTTGCCGACTTCGGTACGCCCACCATCCTCGGCGAGGGCTTCAAGACCTTCCCGGTGCTGCTTTATAATGAGTATCTCGGTGAAAACGGTGCAAACTACAACTTTGCTGCCGCACTCGCCATTATCGCGGTCATCGTCACCGCCGTGATATTCTTCCTCCAGAAGTGGGCAACAGGGCGCTTCAAATTCTCTATCAACACCCTGCACCCCGTGGAGAAGAAGGATGCAAAGGGTCTCGGCGGCTTCCTCATGCATCTGTACTGCTATCTTCTCTGCGCCATTGCGATCCTCCCGCAGATATATATCATTTATCTCAGCTTCCGCAACAGCAAAGGCTCGCTCTTCGGCGTGGGGTACTCCCTTGTCAACTACCAGAGCGCGCTGAAGAAAAAGCTCGTGCTCGCCTCGCGCAACACGCTCGTCATGGGCATCATCGCCCTTGCGGTCATCATCGTCATCGCGGTCGTGCTCGCATACCTCGTTGTGCGCCGCAACAACGCGCTCAACCACTCGCTTGACACTATCGCTATGCTCCCCTACATCATGCCCGGCGCCGTCATCGGCATCGCACTGCTCATCGCCTACGGCTCCAAGCCCATTGCCCTCACCGGCACAATGGCCATCATGATCATGTCCTTTGCGATACGCCGTATGCCGTACACGATACGCTCGGCAACAGCGACATTAATGCAGATCCCGATAAGCATAGAAGAGGCGGCGATAAGCCTCGGCGCGTCGAAGCTGAAAACTTTCGTGAAGATAACCGTGCCCATGATGTCAAACGGTATCCTCTCCGGCGCGATCCTCAGCTGGGTCGCCATCGTGACAGAGCTGTCGAGCTCCGTCATACTTTACAGCAACAAGACCACCACCCTCACCATGCAGGCGTATATCTACATCGGACGCGGCGAATACGGCACGGCAGCAGCATTTGCGGCCATCCTCACCGTCATCACCGCACTGAGCCTCTTCCTCTACATGGCGATAAGCAAGTCCGAGGACGATATACAGCTCTGATCCTCCGGCACACGACCGCCCAATAGATGCAAATGCATCCGGGAATATATCAAAAAAAGGAGAACCAAAATGAAGAAAATCCTAGCACTCGTACTGGCGCTTTGCATGATCTTTGCACTGTGCGCCTGCGGACAGTCCGCAGCACCTGCCGAACAGCCCGCTAAGAATGAAGCCCCCGCTGCTGACGGAGCGGCTCCTGCCGAAGACGCGGCAGTCGAGGAAGACCTGGGCGACACCCTCGTCCTCTACTCCTCCATGACCGAAGCCGACCTTGATGCTCTCAAGACCTGCTTCAACGAAGTGTACCCCGACATCGAGATCGAGGTCATCTCCGGTTCCGCCGGTGAGTTCACCGCGAAGATTCAGGCCGAAGCCGGCAACCCCCAGGGCGACGTTACTTGGGGCGGCCTTGCTGACTCCGACGGCGACAAGTACGCCGCGATATTCGAAGCATGGGTATCTGACAACGACGACGAGCAGATGGAAGGCTACAGCACCCCCAACGGCTTTTACAGCATGGATCACCTCTCCACCGTTTGCTTCTGCGTCAACACCGAGCTTGAGAAGGAACTCGGTCTGAACATCCAGTCCTATGAAGACCTCCTCGATCCCGCACTCAAGGGCAAGATCGTCTTCTCCGATCCCAACAGCTCCTCCGCTGCATGGAACAACCTCTGCAACATCTTCTCCGTTTACGGCATCGACACCGATGAGGCATGGGACTACATCGACGCTCTCCTTGAGAACATGGTCGTTGTTGAGAAGTCTTCCGTCTGCTTCAACTCCGTCTCTGACGGTGAGTACGTTGTCGGCCTAACCTACGAGGACGGTGCGATCAAGCTCAACCAGAGCGCAGCCGAGCTCGGCACTGAGGCTGTCACCGAGGTTCGCTACCCCTCCAACGGCACTTCCGCCTCTGCTTTCGGTGTTGCGATCGTCAAGGGTGCTCCCCACATGGCAGCTGCAAAGGCTTTCGTCAACTGGGTCACCTCCGCTGAGGGTCAGAGCGCCATGGCAGAGTACATGCAGGGCACTCTCCGCTTCACCAACGCCAACTACACCTCTCCCGAGAACGCATGGCTCAAGGCGTCCAGCGACATCACCTGGGTCACCCGTGACGTCCCCACTCTGACCGCGCAGAAGGCTGACCTTCTTGCCAAGTGGAACGAGCACCTCGCCGCCGTTCAGGGCTGATAGGCATAGCTGTAATATCTAACCGACATAAGCCCGCTTTATGCGGGCTTATGTTTTAAGGACCGCCGCCGCGGTGACTTCCGCCGGCGCTCACCGTGAGCGTGAACGCCGGCGGAAATCACCTGAAAGGGGAGAATATATGAAAATGTACGATACGCCGCAGGAGCTTTCAAAATACCTCAACATAAAGTTAGAGTGCGACTGCGGCAGGACGCATTATGTGCCCATAAAGGGCGTGGAAATAGGTGCGGACGCGATCGAGCGCCTGCCGCACTATGTGAAGAGTCTGGGCTATGCCCATCCGCTCGTCCTTTGCGATGAGGTAACCTACCAGATCGCGGGTGCGCGCTGCATGGAGCTTATGCAGACGGCTGGCATCGCTGCGGCAGAGCATACGTTAACGCACCTTGGCTTTGACGAGGCGACACTCGGCGAGATCGTGATAAATAAGCCGGACGACTGCGACCTCATTATCGGCGTCGGCACGGGATCGATAACCGACATGACGCGCTATTCCAGCTTCAAGCTCAAGCTGCCGTGCTTCACTGTCGCCACCGGCGCACCGATGGACGGCTTTGCCGCTTCCATCGGCATCATGAATGTCAACAACCTCAAGGCCACCATGCCCGCCCACTGCACCGAGGTCATCATCGGTGACACGGATATCCTCAAGACCGCGCCTTACCGCATGACCGTCGCGGGCTTCGGCGACCTCATCGGCAAGCTCACCTGCCTCAATGACTGGGAGCTTGCGCGGATAATAAACGGGGAGCATTACTGCCATAATATCGTCACGCTCGTGCGCGAATGTGTGGCGGATGTGATGAAGGAAGCCCCGAAGATAAAGCAGCGCGACCCGGAGACACTCGGCAGCGTCATGCGCGGTCTCGTCCTCTCGGGCGCCGCCATCAGCCTTTACGGCGATTCCCGCCCCGCTTCCGGTGCGGAGCACCATATGTCCCACTATTGGGAGACGATACTTGAGCAGCGCGGTATCCGCCCCGCGATGCACGGCGAGCAGGTCGCCGTGGGGACGGTGCTGGTTCTGATGCTCATTGAGGAGTTGCTCAAGGAAAATATAGACTTCGACGCGGCGCGCGAGAGTGCGCGCGCTTACGACGCCGCGGCATGGGAGCTGGAGATACGCGCCCACTACGGTGCAGCGGCAGACGAGGTCATTGCCTTGGAGCAGAAAGCAGGCAAAAACAATATTGAAGGCCGTCTCGCGCGTATCGACAGCATGCAGCGCAGCTGGGATGCGGTGCGCATCCAGCTTGAGACCCTGCCGGAGAGTTCCTCCGTGCGCGCGCTTCTGCGGGACATCGGCTGTCCCTGCACCCCGGCAGACATCGGCGTGGACGATGAACTGCTTATGGACACATTCCGTTACTGCAAGGAGATACGCGCACGCTACACCGTCTTCCAAACCGTGTACGACCTCGGGCTCACCGATAAGCTCGCTGCGCGGGTGATAGAGAAGGCGAACAGCACCGATTGAGAAGAAAAGGAGAGGCAATATGCTTGAAAAGCTGAAAGAGGAAGTTCTTCGGGCAAATCTTCTGCTGCCGAAGTATGGCCTTGTGACATTCACATGGGGCAACGTCTCCGGTATCGACCGGGAAAGCGGGCTTGTCGTGATAAAGCCATCGGGCGTGCCGTATGACGGCATGACGACGGAGGACTTGGTCGTGGTCGACCTTAACGGTACGCGCGTTGAGGGCAAATGGAAGCCGTCAAGCGACACCCCCACGCATGTGGAGCTTTACAAGGCGTTCCCCAAGTGCGGCGGCATTGTCCATACGCACTCCCGCTGGGCGACTACGTTCGCTCAGGCTGGGCGCAATATTCCCGCCATGGGCACGACGCACGGGGATTATTTCTATGGTGACATCCCCTGCACCCGCCTCATGACGCCCGATGAGATTGCGGGCGAATACGAAAAGGAGACCGGCAAGGTCATCATCGAAACCTTTGCCTGCACTGACCCCGCCGCTGTCCCCGGCGTCGTGGTGCATTCGCACGGTCCGTTCGCCTGGGGCAAGGATGCCTTGGAGGCGGTGCACAACGCCGTTGTGATGGAGGAGGTCGCCTTCATGGACTGGCATGCCATGATGCTCAACCCCGACAGCGGACACATGCAGCAGGAGCTTCTGGACAAGCACTATCTCCGCAAGCACGGCAAAAACGCCTACTACGGCCAGAACTGAGAGGTAAAGCTAAAAAAACATCAAGGCGTGAGCGGCATACCGCCCACGCCTTGATTGCCTAGCAAAACGGCCGCTTGAGATTTTATAGTTTCCTGTAAGAAAATGAAGCAGAAGTAAAAATGATAAGTTACAACAAGCTGTGTGAAAAGCATAATCGTATTCTGTATACTACTATACTTTTTACACTCTATTCAGCTCCTCCGTCAGCCTACGCACGATCTGCTCATGCGCGGCTTTGTCCCGCGCCATCTCGTCCTCCGCAAGCGCCTCATCACGAATGCGCTCTGCCTCGCGCGCCCAGACTTCAAAATCAGGCTTGGACATTTTGCCTTTACTCACACGGGCAAAGTATTTTTTATACGCCCGCTGATGGACTTTCCAAATGTCGTTGTTGTCGATTTTCTCTTTGAAGCTTTTTGCCGCGCCTATTTCGCGGCAGGTCTTTCCGCCCTGCCCCGGTGACGGTTCGTTGCAGTACGAGTACGTTGCGCCCGGAGCCTGCAAAAACCAGCGGCGGCAGTTCGCGCATCGCTTCGGAACAAAGCCCTTCTGCAGTCCCTTCATCAGCTCTACATAGACGAAATCCAGCAGTCCGTTGAAGTACATCTTCTCAACGATCTCGCACTCGCCTTGAACTTCGCCGCGCATACGGTACTGGGTCTTTACCTTCGGTGCGTCTACTTTGGGATCAGCACCGAGACTCACTCCGCTCACAAACGCGCCGAGGATGTGCAGATATACTTGCTTCGCCAGAGATTCTTTTCTCTGGCCCTTTTTCTTTTCAAAGCTGACTCCCTTGAACATTGAGTCAAGGAACCATGCGTAGCGTTCCTGAATGAACCGGATATCGTCCAATTGCTTTTGGACAAAGACCGGCGTATCGGACTTTTGCTCTATAACATGCTCTTCAAATGCCTCTCTCGCTTCACCGACGACAAGCATCTCAACAGGAATATCTTTTAGCACAAAAGAGGGTTCTTTCTTGGTGAAGGTAAGCAGAGTCGAA
>CAMAEX010000094.1:0-7204 GCA_945832065.1 uncultured Clostridia bacterium
GGTCCCGCAGGGCTTCACCATCTCCACCGAAGCCTGCACCAAGTATTATGAGGACGGCCGCAGCATCAACGAAGAGATCAAAGCTCAGGTCTACGAAGCTCTGGCAAAAATCGAAAAAATCAACGGCAAAAAGTTCGGCGACGCGAAGAATCCGCTCCTCGTCTCCGTCCGCTCCGGCGCCCGCGCTTCCATGCCCGGCATGATGGACACCATCCTGAACCTCGGTCTGAATGACGAGGTCGCTGCCGGTCTGATCGAAGGCAACCCCACCCCCGCGTTCACCCGTTTCGTTTATGACTCCTACCGCCGCTTCATCCAGATGTTCTCCGATGTCGTCATGGAGCTTTCCAAGAAGACCTTCGAAGTGATCATCGACGAAGTCAAGGCAGAGAAGGGCGTCAAGAATGACATCGACCTCGACGCAGACGATATGAAGAAGCTCGTCGTGCTGTTCAAGGAACACTATAAGAAGGAAAAGGGCGAGGACTTCCCGACTGATCCTGCCGCTCAGCTCATGGAAGCCATCAAGGCAGTCTTCCGCTCCTGGGATAACCCCCGCGCCAATGTTTACCGCCGCATGAACGACATCCCCTATTCCTGGGGCACTGCCGTCAACGTGCAGCCGATGGTCTTCGGCAACCTGAACGACAAGTCCGGCACCGGCGTTGCATTCACCCGTGACCCCGCCACCGGTGAAAAGGCACTCTTCGGTGAGTACCTCATCAACGCACAGGGCGAGGATGTCGTCGCCGGTATCCGCACCCCCAGCAAGATCTCCAAGCTGCAGGAGGATATGCCCGGTGTCTATAAGCAGTTCGTCGATATCGCAACCCGTTTGGAGAACCACTACCGCGATATGCAGGACATGGAGTTCACCATCGAAAACGGCAAGCTCTATATGCTCCAGACCCGTAACGGTAAGCGCACTGCCGCTGCCGCGCTGAAGATCGCCTGCGACCTCGTCGACGAGGGCATGATCTCCCGCGAGGAAGCCGTTATGCGTGTTGAGCCGAAGCAGCTCGACGCTCTGCTGCACCCGCAGTTCGACGCCGCCGCGCTGAAGGCGGCCGAGGTCGTGGGCAAGGGCCTTGCAGCCTCCCCCGGTGCCGCCTGCGGTCGTGTCGTCTTCACCGCTGAGGACGCAAAGGCTTGGGCAGCTAACGGCGAGAAGGTCGTTCTCGTCCGTCTCGAGACCAGCCCCGAGGACATCGAGGGTATGGCAGCCGCGCAGGGCATCCTGACCGTCCGCGGCGGCATGACCTCCCACGCAGCCGTTGTCGCCCGCGGCATGGGCACCTGCTGCGTCTCCGGCTGCGGCGAGATCGCCATGCACGAGGAGGAGA
The DNA here is from genome assembly GCA_945832065.1 of uncultured Clostridia bacterium. GTDB lineage: Bacteria > Bacillota > Clostridia > Oscillospirales > Oscillospiraceae > JAZOXB01. The sequence goes on from CAMAEX010000094.1 coordinate 1,344, forward strand.
AGTACTTCACCCTCGCCGGTAAGACCTACCGTGAAGGCGACTGGATCTCCATTGACGGCTCCACCGGCAACATCTACGGCTGCGCCGTCGCTACCGTTCCCGCCAGCATCAGCGGCAACTTCAACCGCCTGATGAAGTGGGCGGACAGCTTCCGCACCCTCCGCGTGCGCACCAACGCCGATAATCCCCGCGATACCGCCCAGGCAGTTGCCTTCGGCGCCGAGGGCATCGGACTCTGCCGCACCGAGCATATGTTCTTTGAAGCCACCCGTATCAAGGCAATGCGCGAAATGATCGTCGCCAAGACCGTCGAGGCGCGCAAGGAAGCCCTTGCCAAGATCCTGCCCTATCAGCAGAGCGACTTCGAGCAGATGTACCGCGAGCTGCAGGGCCGTCCGATGACCGTCCGTTACCTCGACCCGCCTCTGCATGAGTTCCTGCCCACCAAGGAAGAGGACATTGCGGAGATCGCGGAAGAGCTGAATGTCTCTGTTGAGGAGCTGAAGGAAGTCATCGTCTCTCTGCACGAGTTCAACCCGATGATGGGTCACCGCGGCTGCCGTCTGGCTGTCACCTATCCGGAGATCGCCGAGATGCAGACCACCGCTGTCATCAACGCCGCCATCAAGGTCAACCACGAGTTCCCGTGGTACCGCATCGAGCCGGAGATCATGATCCCGCTGGTTGGTGAGATCAAGGAGCTGAAGTATGTCAAGGATGTCGTTGTTGCGACCGCCGATAAGATCATTGCCGAAGCCGGTGTTGAGATGAAGTACAAGGTCGGCACCATGATCGAGATCCCGCGCGCTGCCCTGACGGCAGACGAGATCGCGAAGGAAGCCGAGTTCTTCTCCTTCGGCACCAACGACCTGACCCAGATGACCTTCGGCTTCAGCCGTGACGACGCAGGCAAATTCCTTGATGCGTACTATGATAAGAAGATCTATGAGTTCGACCCGTTCGCACACCTCGACCAGACCGGCGTCGGCCGCCTGATCAAGACCGCTGCGGAGCTTGGCAGACAGACCCGTCCGAACCTCAAGCTCGGCATCTGCGGCGAGCACGGCGGTGACCCCGCTTCCGTCGAATTCTGCCATCAGGTCGGTCTGGACTATGTCTCCTGCAGCCCCTTCCGCGTCCCCATCGCCCGCCTCGCCGCCGCACAGGCCGCCATCCGCAACAAGCGCTAATCAGAAATTCGTGATTTGGGGCAAACCCAGATTGTAAAACCACAATAGAAAAATTGACCTTGTAGAGTAAAATCTGCAAGGTCTTTTTTACGCCGAAAACCTTGCAACTCCTGCATTTTTGACAATATAACTGCAATTCTATTGTCATTCTCAAAAATGCAAAACTCAAATTTCAATGCCCCGGAAAATGGTGTTGATACCAATCACCAATTAAAATGTGCAAAGCACATTTTAATTGCGATACCGTGATTGGTACGAGACGTATTTTCGCGATGCTTTCCTTATCATCGCGAAAATGCAACGCCGGTACGGCGTTGAAAACCGATTGAAATGAATATTTTAATCGGTTTTTAGTATGAGACTTGACCCAAAACAATTCGTGCTGACAGCATAGGAAATACACCATATATCATAACCTCGTCAACAGCATCAGTATCTCTGCCTTGTGCAATCAGCTTGTTACGGTAGGCGAGCAAGGTGTTAAAGATAGCCGGTTTGAGTTGCGACTCACCAAAGCCGAGCGTGAACTGCTCGCTGCCAAGACGAAGAAAGCCGGGATTTCCTCCGGCGAATTTGTGCGGAAGATTATCTGCGATACAGAGGTTCGGGAAGCACCCACTGCGGATGTGAAGGAGCTGCTTCGGCTCATGCGGCGGATTGGCGGGAATATCAACCAGCTTTTGCATCGGGCAAATACGGTGGGATTTGTGGATACCGTTCAACTGCGGAAAGACCTTGCTGCGCTGCGCCAGGCACGGCAGGCGATCATGCTTGCCTACACAGGAAAGCGGTGCTCCGACAATACGCAGGGTTAGACGCTTCTGCCCACAATTTTTCTTTCCTTCATACCTTATCGGGTATCATTTGTGAAATATCGCGCATACTATACCTTATCGGGTATGATTTTCCGAAATTGCTTGACTTTATACCCGAAAGGGTGTATTATTAAGAAAAAGCAAATGGAGGCGATGAGTTTGAATGCGATTGCGGAGTTCGTCAAGAAAAGCCGGCGGGAAGCCGGGCTGACGCAGGAGGAATTTGCCATGCGTTCCGGGCTTGGCTTGCGGTTTGTGCGGGAACTGGAACAAGGCAAGGAAACGGTACGAATGGACAAGGTCAATATTGCCTTGGCGATGTTTGGCATGGAAGCCGTACCGGGAAAGAAGGAGGAGTAAGTCGTGGATGCCTTTCGTGTGGCCTATGTGTATGTGCGAAACCATTTTGCAGGCACTCTCTCCGAAACGGACGAGGGCTACTGCTTCTCCTATGACCCGGCGTACCTGCAATCCCCGCATCCAAGCCCGGTGTCGCTGACTCTGCCGCTCACGGAGGAAAGCTACCACTCCAAAACGCTGTTCTCCTTCTTTGACGGGCTGATTCCGGAAGGCTGGCTTTTGAGCTTGGTAAGCAGAAACTGGAAGATCGACAAAAAAGACCGCTTTGGGCTTTTGCTGGTCGCCTGCCGGGACGGTATCGGAAATGTGACGATCAGAGGTGAACGGGAATGAATTGTCTTTGCTGTGGGAAGCCGCTGAAAACCGATGACGAAACGCGCTGGCATAAGGCCTGCATCCGCCGCTTTTTCGGCACGGCGACACTTCCTGAGATTAAAATTGATGAGGACACTTTGACGGCTCTTGCCTTGGAAAATACCGGCAAGGGTGTGACGGTTCCCGGGGTGCAGAAAAAGCTGTCCCTGCACCTGCTGTCGGATACGGCCTCTCCACGCCTGACCCTTGTGGATTACCCTACAGGCTATATTCTCAAGCCGCAGGTGGCAGATTTTGAAGCACTTCCGCAGGCAGAGCATCTGGTAATGTCTATGGCAGATGCCACCGGCATTGCCACCGTTCCCCACGCACTGATCTGTCAAAACGGAGAGATTGCCTATCTCACCAAACGCATTGACCGCAGATTCGGGAAGAACAGCGTGGAGCTGTTGGCAATGGAGGACTTCTGCCAGTTGGATCGTCGGCTGACGGAGGATAAATACCGCGGCTCCTATGAACGCTGTGCGAAGGTGATCCGGCAGTATTCCTCTCGCAAGCAGTTGGATCTGTCGGAGCTGTTCCTGCGGCTGGTCTTTTCCTATGTTGTCGGAAACTCCGATATGCACCTGAAAAACTTCTCTCTGATCGAGCCGGAGGTCGGCAGCGGCCGGTATGTTCTGTCTGCTGCCTACGATCTGCTTCCCGTGAATGTTGTGATGCCGGAGGACACCGACGAGTTTGCCCTGGCCATGAACGGGAAGAAGCAGAACCTCCGCAAAAAGGATTTCCTTGTCTTTGCCGATGCCTGCGGGATTCAGAAAAATGCCGCAGAAAAGATGATCGCAAAGGTGCTGTCCATGAAAGAGCGGTACTTGCTTATGTGCGAGGAATCCCTCCTGCCCGACCGGCTCAAGCAGCGATTTGCGGCTTTGATGGAGAAGCGGTGTAGCATATTTTGAATATATTGACCCAACGGCAGCATCGAAAGGTGCTGCCTTTTCTATATCATTTTGGGAGGTGAAAGAAGCAGTCACATCAATTTGGCCTATTTTGACAATATCTCTCTGCGCTTGGAGCCTGCGCAGACCTATCGTTATAACTCCGAGGGTCACATGACCTCCGCGACCCAATCGCAGGCAGGGAAGGAAAGCTATACCTATAGCGGGGCGGATCTGATCGGGCAAACCGCAGCCAACGGCACAGAATACGCCTATGAGTATAACGCGCAGCACGATGTGACCGGCGCTGCTGCCGACGGGATCTCCAATGCTTATACCTATGACACAGCGGGCAATATGCTTTCCTCGAAGCTGACGAACACAAAAGACAGCCAATATCTCTACAGCAGCGCAACCGCTACAACGGATCGGAATTCCACGGCAACTGCGACCGATGTCAACGGCAATAAGACCACTTTTACCTATAACGGCTACACCGGTCAGATCAACGCCGTGACGAACGCCAAAAATCAGACGATCAACTACCTCTACACGGAGACAAACGGACGCGCGGAGCAGACCTATCAGTCAGACATCGCTTCCATCGTCTATAGCTACAGCAAGGGCAGCTTGTCCGGTCTGTCGCGCAAGACCTTCAAAAACGGTACCGAGCAGTGGCAGAAGTACGGCTTCAGCACCAACAACTGGGGACAAACGACCGCGATCACCGTCTCCGGCTCGACCAATGGCACCTCATGGAGCAGCGCAAAGACCCTCGCAAGCTATAGTTATGCAGCCAATAACGGCAATTTGACCCGCATGACCTATGGCAACGGGCAATATGTCAATTATACCTACGACGCATTTGACAGAGTGGTTCGGCTGGAGTATAATAGCGGAAGATATATCACATATCGCTACAATGCCGAAGGCGCACTTGCCGAAATGACCTATGGCGACGGCAGCACGAAGCTCGGCAGCTACACCTACGAATATGACTCCCTCGGCCGCCTGATCCGCAGCAACGAATATGACGGCAGCGGCAATGCCGTGCAGCGCACGGAGCATAAGTACGATGCCTACAACCGTCTGAAATCCCAGGCGTGGACCGTAGGCAGCACCGCCTATTCCGAGAGCTACACCTACGACGACCCCAATGCGGCAACCGGTAAAACCTCCGGCGACGGCAGCTTGCTTCGGATGACTACCGCCACCGGCGCAACGATTGATTTCTCTTATGATACCCTGAAGCGTCTGAACAAAGAGACGGTCAAAAGCGGCTCGACAACGGTGATGACCACGGCGTATGCCTACCGCACGGTCAGCGGCAGCCGCTCCTCCGCACAGGTCGAATACCGCAATGTCCGCAACAGCGCCGGAACGCTGCTCGAGGGCAAAAAGTACACCTATGACGCACTGGGAAATATCACGATGATCTCCCAGAGCACGGGAAGCTACTATCCGCTGGTTGCCTATGAATATGATGCGCAGAACCAGCTTGTCGCGGATGCATAAGCTGCCCTATGATTACTATGGATCACCTTGGGAGTCGGGGGCAGATAAGCTTGGAGGTATTCAAAGAACTACGAACAATACTCCTTGGTCCCAAGACGCATATCGTTCTATTTCGGACCTGTTAGTGCTATTCTGGAAATAAGGAAGGAGTGGACATATGAAGAAAGCATTACTGCTATTATTGATCCTGTTACAGGGTTCGCTTTTGACTTCCTGTAGGGTCAGGGAAACCTATGATCTCCTCCACGATGAGGATGAGATTTTTGCAATTTCCATTGTGCGTGTGTATCTGAACGAAGAGGATGATCTGGTGCAGACATACCGCGTGGTCATCGACGATGTGGACGCTTTCCTTGCGGACTTCCGGGATGTTGATTGTTATATCTGGTTTGGTGACCCAATCGGTCTAAAACCTGCCCCTGAAGGAACGGACGTTGTGAAGATTGAGTATCGCAACGGCGATTATGAGCTGATCGACTGGAACGGGCAGACGGAGTATACGGTAAAAAGAGGTCTCGATTATTATGCTGGATTCAGTGTGTTTGATAAAAACCATTTTCCTGTGCTGATAATGAAATATCTACAGGGTGAAAGCAAATAATGCAAGCAATGTCGTAACACAGGGGTCGGTTCTGCGTGTCGTCATATAACGTTAACATTGATTCTACCACACGGGTTGGCTCTGTGCATGGAAATGATTTGATGTTTTTCCCCTGAAAGGATAGGAA
>CAMAEX010000095.1:0-7151 GCA_945832065.1 uncultured Clostridia bacterium
GGGGTCTCGCAATGACAGGGAAAGGGAGTTTGTACGCAGTCGGTAGTTCCTGCACTCTGCCGGCTGATAGCCGCCCCTACGGCGTAAACTGCGAGTTCTCTTGTAGTATACTGTTAAATCTAAAACTTTATAAAGCAGCTTCGTCGGTCGCCGTAGGGCACGACGACTCGGCGTGCCGTCCGCGAAGCGGCAGACAGTACAGACGAACGAGTTTGTACGCAGTCGGCAGTTCCTTCACCGGGCGGCTAATAGCCGCCCCTACGGCGTGGAGTGCGAAATTTCTCGTAGGGGCGGCTATCAGCCGCCCGCGATTGGAATCCGCGCGGAGCGCTCCACAGTCATTCACCCTTAGCCCTTCGTCATCTTTATCACTCGACGCCGCGGAGGTATAGACCTCTGGTGCAGCCACCGGGATCGAAATGGGCTTTGCCCGTCCATGCGGCGAGAATGCCGTCAATCTCGGCGGGATTCTCCGTCGTAAACGAGAGACGCACTGCCCAGAGTCCGAGCTTGCGCAGGTCGTCTTTTTTATCCAAAAGATAGAGTTTTTTGCCGTTTAACAGTACGCTTCGGCAGGTGCCGCAGTCGCGCACGACGCGGAACTCCTCGCCGATGCGGTCCACAAGCTTTGCCGCGCCTGTCTCGCAGCTGCAAGCGCCGGAACGACCGCGTATCAGGCAGTTCTCCGTCAGCATCAGCGGCAGGCGGCCGTAGATCAGCAGCTCCGTTGGCAGGGGCTTGGACAGGTCGCGCAGCTGGGGCAGCGTCATTTCAAAGGATGCCGTCGCACTGATGAGCCCCCGGTGCTTCATTTGCTGCATGGCGCGGGAGTTATAGAGATTCAGCCCGAAGTCCCCCGCGACCTCCAGACCTCTGGACTGCGCGGCGGTGAACTGCCCCAAATTCCCCGTCAGCACCCGATGGATCCCGAGCATGGGCAGGGTGCGCAGGGAGGAGAGCAGGGCGGACATCTCATTGTCCCACACCACCCGGGGCAGGATGGCGGCAAGGGTCTGCTTTGCGGCAAGGGTGCGGTAAAATTCCTGCTGCGCGAGAATTTCGGACAGCGGGACATAGAGCACGGCGGGCTTACATTGCAGCAGCCGCGGGGTGATCTGCTCGGTCTTGAGCACGCTGACCGTGAGCTTCGGCGGCTCCTTCGAACCGGCAAAGCGCTGCGGCTCGGCATATGTGCCTAACTCCGCCGCGTCCTTCCTGCCGCGCATGGCAGACAGCTGCATCAGCACCTCCCTGCGCAATTGGTTCAGCTCCGCAGCCGATACACTTAAGTCGCGGTCGATCATGCACCGCACCGCACGGCAGAGATAGGGCGTGCCGCCGGTCTTTTGCAGGCGCTGCGTCAGCTCCTCCTGCGTCAGCGCCCGGCTCACCGCCTCCTGCGGGGGTGCGCCCTGTGCCTTGCAGACGTGTCCCGCATCGTCCTGCACGGCGAGCATCACATTCTGCCCCCGGGCGACGATGGCGTAAAAATCCACCGGCACGCGCTGCGTCTCCGCGTTTTCGTAAGAGGCACGGGCGGCTTGCAGCAGCGCCTTGTCCTCCTTCTCATTTCCGCGTGTGCCGAACATCTCCGCGCCTGTCCTGCCGAGATAGTAGCCTTGGGTGAAGCCCTGACGGGAGAACGCAGCCCGCAGCGCGTGCAGGCTCTCTTTCCCGACGCTGCCCTCGTCGATGGCATGGCGGTAAATGCGCGTGACCGTGGCGACATATTCCGCCCGCTTCATGCGTCCTTCCAATTTTACGCTGGCGACGCCGAGGCGCTCTAACTCCCGCAAATACTCCACAAGGCAGTTGTCCTTGAGGCTCAGGGGGTATTTTTCCTCAAAACGGTCATAGCCGTAGGGCAGGCGGCAGGGCTGGGCGCACTGCCCGCGGTTGCCGCTGCGCCGCCCGATGACGGAGGACATATAGCACTGCCCGGAATAACACATGCACAGCGCACCGTGGACGAAGACCTCGATCTCCACCGGGCTGTTGCGGCAGATGAAGGCGATATTCTCCTTCGGCAGCTCCCGCGCCAGCACTACGCGGCTTACGCCCAGAGCGGCAGCCTCCCGCACGCCCTCGAGGGAATGGATGCTCATCTGGGTCGAGGCGTGCAGCGGCACCCGGGGCGCGATCTGACGGCAAAGCTCCAGCATACCGAGATCCTGCACAATGAAGGCGTCGATCCCCGCCTTGGCTGCGGCGGCAATGGTCTTCGCGGCAGCGGGCAGCTCCCGGTCGGACACCAGCGTGTTCAGCGTCAGATGCACCTGCACCCCGCGCACATGGCAGTAGCGCACACTCTCCGCGAGGTCGTCCAATTTGAAATTTTTCGCGCCGTGACGGGCGTTAAAGTCCTCCACGCCGAGGTAGACCGCGTCTGCACCGTTGCAGACCGCCGCCCGCAGTGCGTCAACCGATCCGGCGGGACTGAGTAATTCCAACATATATTACAAGCTCCTCTCGCCTCCGAAAAGAAGGCGGGTTCCGAAATTCATAAATTCTCAGTTTAGATTATAACAAAACTCCGGGCAAAATGCTACAGGAGATCAAGAAAATTCACAATTGCACAGGAATGCTTTCGGCATTTTCACAAAAATTCGGATGAACGCACACAAACCACAATTTGTGGGACTTCGGTAGACATAACACCACAATTTTTCCGTCCGCCTGTGCAGCAAAACGCTGAGTTTTCAACAATTGCACAGAATTATGCACAGGATCCTGTGAAATTCTTATGGTAACCGCGCACCCTTTCGACACCCTTCGCGAAAAAAATCTACTTTTTCGACAGACCCGACCTGTGCAAAACCGGTGCGGAGCGGTGCAAACAAAAAAACACGGAGAAGCCCTTGCAAATGCGGGATCTCCGTGGTATACTGTATGTGTAGAGAGGTGCTGCCGACGAACGGTTGCCTCCCTCGCCCGGACAGATTACTCCGTCGAGCTAGGGCAAGCTGTGGGACGGAGTAATCTTTTTATTTTCTAAAAAGCTACTTGTTTCTATGGTTCTTGACCAAAGAAATGACGGCACAAAGTACCAAGACGAAACTGAACAGCTCCGCGTAAGTAACATACATGCGCATCACCTCCCTCGTCCTGTCTCGGAAAACGTGAGGGGCGAGGAAGACAACCGTCCGCCGTAGGTGGCAGCACCTGCCGCAGGCTGCGGCGTAAATATTGTAGCATCATTACGCGTAAAATGCAACCGTTTCGTTTCGCTATCCCGTGAATCAGGCTGTTTTCTTGAAAAAGAGGACAGCCTTTTTTCGTCGGTTTGGTCCGGGCGGGCGATATTTTCTCGGCGGGCGGCTTTTTTGACTGTGCAAACGGGAAATTCTGTGCTATAATGAACAAAATATTCTCTATTTCGGTTTATGGAACGGAGGAGCTATGGAGCTTGGACAGGTCTGTCTGCGGCGCGGGGAGGAAGGCGACCTTCTCGGCGGCGGACTTTGGGTGTTTGACAACGAGATCGACTGGGCAGACGACCGCTGCGAGGACGGCGCTGTCGTCGAGGTGCTTGACAGCCGCTGCCGCTTTTTAGCAAAGGGCTTTTTCAACGGCAAGTCCAAGATCGTTGTGCGGGTGCTGACGCGGGATCGCACGGAGACGGTGGACGCGGACTTTTTCCGCCGCCGCATTCGTGCCGCGTGGGAAAACCGCCGCGCCCTCGGCTTTGACAATGCCTGCCGCGTGGTCTTCGGCGAGTCGGACGGGCTGCCGGGGCTGACGGTGGATAAATTTGCCGATTGCCTCTCGGTGCAGATCGTCTGCCTTGGGATGGAACAGCGCAAGGCGGAGATCTTCTCTGCGCTGGCGGAGATCTTTCAGCCGCGCTGCATCTATGAGCGGGACGATGTACCCGTCCGCGAGAAGGAGGGCATGGCGCAGCAAAAGGGCTGCGTTTCCGGCGAAGTCCCGGCAGAGCTGCTGATCCGGGAGCATGACGCGATCATGGCGGTGGATTTGGAGAACGGGCAGAAGACGGGGCATTTCCTCGACCAGCAGGAAAACCGCGGCAGGCTCAAGCCCTATTGCAAGGAAAGAACCGTCCTCGACCTGTGCTGCCATACGGGCGGCTTCTCCGTCCATGCCGCGCTTTACGGCGCAACGAGCGTCCGCGCGGTGGATGTTTCCGAGAACGCCCTTGCGATGGTACGCGAGAATGCCGCGCGCAACGGCGTGGAGGACAGGATCACGACCGTCTGCGCCAATGTATTTGACCTTGTCAAGCAGGAGAGCGAGGCAGGGGAGCGCTACGGCGTCGTCATCTGCGACCCGCCCGCCTTTGCCAAGAGCAAGCGCGCCTTGGAGGCGGCATATCGCGGGTATAAGGAGCTGAATCTGCGCTGTATGCGGCTGACCCAGGCGGGCGGCATCCTGCTGACCTGCTCTTGCAGCCAGTTTATGACGCAGCCGCTGTTTGAAAAGATGCTCCGCGAGGCGGCAGCGGACAGCGGCAGGACCGTCCGCCTGCTGGAACGCCTGACCCAGTCCCGGGATCATCCCGCCGCCCTCAACGTCGAACACGCGGCGTATTTGAAGGGCTGTATTTTGCAGGTGCTGTGAGATCGTGAACAGGTCGCTGTAGCCTGCGGCATCCCTGACGCGCCTGTGGGCAGCTTGTTTTGGCTAAGGGCGAAGAGTGAATGGTGAAGGACTGTGGTGTGCTTCGCACGGATTTGGAATTTTGATATACCTGATTTGACAGACGATGCGAAGGAACGAATTGGTACGCAGTCGGCAGTTCCTGCACCGGGCGGATAATATCCGCCCCTACGGCGCGAACTGCGAGATTTCTCGTAGGGGCGGCTATCAGCCGCCCGCGTTTCAAATCCGCGTGGAGCGCTCCTCCGTCATTCACGCTTGGTCCTTAGCCCTTCGTTCAAAAGCTGCCTTTCGGTCGGCAGCTTGCAGTTCCGTATGCGTTAAGAAAGGAATGGTGTTTATGAAAAAGAGAAAACTGTCCGTATTGCTGGCGCTGTTGCTGGCGCTCAGTCTGCTGCTGCAGGGCTGCACCGTCCAACAGATGTTCCGCGAGGGCGGCCTCCTCGCGCCGACGGAGGCGACCGAGACGACGGGAAGGACCACCGAAGCGCCGACGGAGCCGGAGACTTTGCCGCCCTATACGCCCTATGACGAATTTGAGCGCCCGACCGAAGCGCTGCTGACGGAGGTCCCTTTTGACGAGATCGTCTATGAACGCCCGGATGCGCAGGGGCTGTGCGACGATTTTGCCGCAGTGCAGGCGCTGGTGGAAGACGGCGCGGACTGCGACGAGATCCTTGCGGCGTATTATCCCGTGGAGGAGGCGTATGTCGGCTTCAGCACCATGGGGCAATATGCATACATTCGTTATACCCTCGACCTCAACGATTCCTATTATGACGAGGAATACAACTGGTGCGAGGAGCAGTCGCCCCTGATCGAGCAGGCGATGGAGAAATGCTTTATCGCAATGGGCAAGAGCGATCAGCGCGACGCCTTGGAGGCGGCATATTTCGAGGAGGGCTTCTTCGATTACTACGACGAGAATCAGATCTACTCCAACGACCGCGTGGTCGAGCTGATGCAGGAGGAGAGCGCACTGCAATCGGAGTATATGGCGATGCAGAGCGATATGACGATCGAGTGGAAGGGCGAGGAATGTCTGGTGGAGGAGCTGCTTGCTGACCCGAACCTCGATTATATGGAGATGCTGCAGATCTACGAGCTGTACTACGACAAATACAATCCGTTGGCGACGGAGCTGTATGCCAAGCTGATCCGCGTGCGCCGGGAGATCGCGGAGGAGCTGGACTACGAGAGCTACGCGGACTTTGCATATGAATACTATTACGAGCGCGACTACACGCCTGCGCAGGTCAAGCAATATACCTCGGACATCGCCAAGGAGATGTCGTCGCTGTACTATGCCGCGCTTTACAGCAGCTACAGCGAGGACATGGAGATGGACGAGGTGATGGAGCTGCTGCAAAACACCGCCTATCGCTTCGGCGGCGAGATCGCGACTGCCTATGATTACATGATGGCTTACCGGCTGTATGATGTTACGGAATCGACGAGCAAGATGCCCGGTTCTTACATGACCTATCTGCCTGCCTATGAGATGCCCTTCCTCTACGTCTCCCCGACGGGGACGATCGACGATTTCCTGACCGCAACACATGAGTTCGGGCATTTTGTGGACGGCTATGTCAACTGCAACGGCACAAACTCCATCGACTGCGCGGAGATCTTCTCGCAGGGGCTGGAATTCCTCGCCCTGAGCCGCGCCGATCTGACAAGACGGGAGCGTGAGGGGCTGGCATCGTCGAAGCTTGCGGACTCCGTGCTGGTCTTCCTCGGGCAGGCGTGCTACGCGGAGTTTGAGCAGCGCGCCTATGAGCTGCCCGACGACGAGCTGACGGCGGAGCGGCTGAACGCGCTGTTTTTGGAATGCATGGAGGAGTTCGGCATGTCCATGTACGGCATGGAGGATATTTTGGCGCCCGGCTGGATCGATGTGCAGCATTTCTTCATCGCGCCGTTCTATGTCATCAGCTATTGCGTCTCCAACGATGCCGCCCTGCAGATCTATATGATCGAGCAGGAGGAGGGCAACGGCATGGAGGCATATCAGACCCTGATGCGCAACGCGCCGGACAATTCCATCCTCGCCCTGCTGGAAATTGCGGAGATGGAGTCCCCGTTCGCAGAGGGACGCATTGCCGAGCTTGCGGATTTCTTCGCGGATAATTTGGAGTAAGGGCGGCGTTAGTGGCTAAGGGCTTTTTGGACTAAGGGCTAAGGGTGAATGACTGAGGAGCGCTCCGCGCGGATGAAAAACGCGGGCGGCTGATAGCCGCCCCTACGAAATATTTTGCAGTTCACGCCGTAGGGGCGGATATTATCCGCCCGGTGCAGGAAGTACCGAGTGCGTACAAGCCTGCAACCGGAGATCGCCAAGACCGGTGTGCGCACCGGTCTCGCAATGACAAAGAGGGTAGCCTATTATGTCATTGCCATGAAACCCTCTGTAGGGTGGGGACATGTCCCCACCGGTGCAGGAACTACCAAGTATGTACAGACTTGTTCATGCCTGCTTTCTGCCGCTTCGCGGTCGGCGGGGGGACGCTTGCGAGCGCCGCCTGTGGCGGAGA
>CAMAEX010000096.1:0-7094 GCA_945832065.1 uncultured Clostridia bacterium
GTCATCCAAGTTCAGAACGGCAGCGGGCATCAGATTTCCGCAACCGATCTGGACGAATGCCTGCGCATCATGGAAGAGCGGCTTGGCGACCGTTTCCTCGAGGGGCAGGTCGTCCACGCCTTTGGCGAGGGCACGCCGACGATTCAGATCGGTGGACTGGACGTGCCATACTGTGAGCCGAGCCGTATTGCAGATGACAAGCGCATCAAGGTCGTTTTCTTCAAAGAAACGCTTTCCACCGGCTGGGACTGCCCCAGAGCAGAGGTTATGATGTCCTTCCGCCGTGCGGTGGATTACACCTATATCGCGCAGCTTCTCGGCAGAATGGTGCGTACACCTACCCAGCAGCACATCAACGTGGATGAAACGCTGAACGACGTGCATCTGTATTTGCCGCAGTTCAGCGAGGCAACAGTATATGACGTGGTAAAGGCTCTGCAGGATGAAGAAGGAGCAACGATTCCCACGGATATCGAAGCCGAAGCGATGGGCTATGACAACTACGACACCCTGAGCCTGCGGCCAACCTATACCACACCGCCTCGTCAGCCCGGACGGTCGCGTTCTTACGATCCCAATCAGATGACACTGTTCGATTTGCCGGGTTTTGGCGATAACCCCCCGGAACAGCCGACCGGAGAAACACATTCTGCCAATCCGGCTGCACCGGCAGCACAGGCACCTGCAGCTCAGACGCCTGTTGCTCCGGCAACCGGCATTGAGCCGGTCACGCCGGCAGCAGGCGGAGCGCAACCCACATCGGTGACGCAGCCCGCCTCACCACAGCAGCCGACAGCTACTCCGGCTACTCCGCCGCAGGATTTCCCGGATATTGACCGTGAGGCCGTGGTGAAGGCGATCAATGATGCCGGTCTTCTGACATACAATGTGCGCCGGGTGCGCGTTACGGATTACCTCAAATCCATGTATGCGCTGGCGCGGTTTCTGACGCAGACAAGGATCGACATGGATGCAAAAGAGACCGTGATCTCCGAGATCACCGAAAAGATCCACGAACATATCAGCTTGCTGAAACAGCGTGGCATGTATGACGATCTTGTCGGTCAGGTTTTGCAGTTCAAGCTGAGCGCACAGATCTTTGATGTGTTTGGACGGTCGATCGACGACTACGCGATCCACGATCTTTTCTCTACCACGGATACCGACATCGAGCGGCAGTTCCGCTTGGCGGAAACGCGCCTCGGCAATGAAGGCGTCGGGAACGCCTATGTGAACCGGTATTACGATGAGGATGACGTTCTGAATCTGAAGATTCAGGTCATCATCTTCGCGGCGAACGTGGATTGCATGAACGCGCTGAACAAATACGCGGAGCAGAAGTTCCATGATCTGAACGACGCGAATCGCCGCCGCACGGTCTCCCTTCCGGAGAAATTCAAAAAGAAGTATGATGACATCGTTTCGGACGGCGATATCATCAGTAAGCATAACTTCCGTCTGCCGGAGACCATTCGCGTTCCGCATGAAATGGAAGGCCGTCTGTACAGCAACCATCTTTTCGTAGACGATTCCGGCACCGCGCTCATCAATCTGAACGGCTGGGAGCGCAAGGTCATCGCGGAAGAGGAACAGCATGAAGATTTTGTTTGCTGGCTCCGCAATCCGTCGAGAGGATCGTGGGCGCTTTGCATCCCGTATGAGATCGACGGTGAAAAGAAGCCCACATACCCCGATTTCCTGATTATTCGGCGCGATGGCTCGGAATACGTCGTTGACATTCTGGAGCCGCACGATCCGACCCGTCAGGATAACCTCGGAAAAGCAAAGGGCTTCGCGGAATATGCACGGCAGAATCCCGGCGTCGGCAGGATCCAGCTCATTCGGATGCAGCGCGATTCCGTTGGCAGGGAGCGGGCGTTCCGACTGGATATGTCCAAGAGCTCCATCCGTGATAAGGTCTCCCGCTGCGCCAGCAACGCTGAACTGAATCACATTTTTGAAAGCGACGGATTCTCTCAGTAATAGATAGAAAAGGAAGAGACGCAGATGAACGAACAAGTTATCGTCAGCAAAATGCATGAGTATCTGCACATTGCGACAAAAGAGCTCTGCGCATGGCTCGGCAAAATGCTGCCCCGCGTAAGCGAGGATTGGTGGCAGGTTTGCGTAATGGACAACCTGTCATTCGCTCAAAAACAATACGCCACAGAAAATGGCTACTCGAAGCTGGAGGACCTCGATCTTGCGGCTATGCTTCGCGTGGCAGATAAATCATGGTATGACATGCGTGCATTTGCCTATCTTCCTACCCGCGACCGGCAATGCGTCCGTGACATGATGAAGGTACGCAACAACTGGGCGCATCTTTCCGGTGCCATTGCGGACAAAGACATCGTGCGCCGTGATTTGGATACCATCTTGGCTTTCTTTGAGAATGTGATGGTAACCAACAAATACACGCAGGGCATCAATGATTTCAGAAGTGAAGTAGAAACCGCCGATTTCTCCGCTGTCTTTGATAGCGAACCGGTCACTGTCAAAGTGCCGGAACCCGTGCAGATCAGCGCAGGCGGCATTCAGGAACGGGATCGCGTATTCCTGACCGGAGGCCCGGATACCAAAGGAATGGTGTTCTCCGTTACAGATGTCGGCGGGACAAAAAAATATGAGGTTTTCGTCGACGGAGAGATCAAGACGTTCTATGACGGCCAGATTCAGAAGATTGATTCTCCCCCCACATATAGCTGGGTAGATATCAGCACGCTGCAAAGCAATCTGACCGCATACGAGATCAATAATCCGTCTGCCGGAAACCTGTATTCTCTGAACGCAGCAAGAATTGATTTTGTCCCTTACCAGTTCCGCCCTGCACTCAAGCTCATCAAATCCGATGAGCCGAGGATTCTGATCGCGGACAGCGTCGGCGTCGGTAAAACGATAGAGGCTGGTTTGATTGTTAAGGAACTGGAGGCCAGAAATGAGCTGGACAACATCCTGATCATTTGCCCGAAGCCGCTCATCGCTGAGCGGAAGTGGGAACTGGAAATGAAACGGTTCGATGAGGATTTCATTCCGTTGGATGGCGGCATCCTCCGGCAGGCAATTTCTGATACCCATCGTGATGAAGAATGGCCGGTAAGATATAGCAAGGCCATCATTCCATACTCCATCTTGGACAGTCGCGTGTATGAGGGTGAAGAGCACCGGCGCGGCAGACAATATGGTCTGCTCGATCTTGATCCGGCGCCGCACTTTGATCTTGTGATTATCGACGAAGCACACCACATCCGCAACGGCAGTCTGGATAAAGACAAGGCTTTCGCCTACAAGTGTGTTCGTTATTTCTGTGAACACGCAGATGCGGTGGTCATGCTGACGGCGACACCGCTTCAGACCAGCGATAGTGACCTCTTCACATTGATGAATTTGCTGCGCCCGGATGTTATTATGGATCAGGATGTTTTTCGCATGATGTCCCGTCCTAACGAATTCATTTATAAATGCTCACATGCGATCAGAGGTGCAGCGGATGGCTGGCAGGAAGTCGCCATTACCGAGCTGCAGAACATCAAATCTACACAGTGGGGCGAAAATGTCATTGCAAAGAACCCACTGTACGCAGATATTCTGGAGCGGCTTGCGCAGCCGGATATATCCCGCGAAGACCGTGTAAAGCTCGTCTCCGATGTGGAATCGCTCCACAGCTTTAACACCATGCTGAACCGCACACGCAGAAAGGATATTCAAGATTTCTGCGTGCGCCGGTCATACACGGTAGAAACCAGCTTTACTCCGCAGCAGTACGACCTACATAACGAGCTGCTGAGATTTGAATATGAGGCGCTCTCCAAGCTCCATAATGTTAGATCCATTCCGTTTATGATGAGTACGATCCGCCGTCAGGCAGCGAGCTGCATCTTTGGACTCGCACCGCATATTCGGGATTTGGTTACCCGCCGGTTTGACCAGATGGTGGAAGACCCGGATGTGGACATGGACGAATATGATCTCGACAGCAAGGCAACATCTACGCTGATGGCGCTTGCACATCATGTGCTGGAGCTCGCAGATCTGCTTCCGGAGGATGACCCGAAGTTCGACAGCATTTGCAAGGTGATCGATGAGAAGCAGAAGCAGGATAACAACAAGATCATCCTGTTCAGCTCGTTCCGCCACACGCTCTCCTATCTGGAGAAGAAGCTCCGCCGGCGCAACTATCGAGTAGCCCAAATCAACGGCAGCATCAAGGACGATGCTCGTCGGGCGCTTCGTGAGCGGTTTGAGCTGGATAAGAGTGACCCGGAGGCTTTGGATATTCTGCTCTTCACGGAAGTGGGCTCTGAGGGCTTGGACTATCAGTTCTGTGATACGATGATCAACTACGATCTGCCATGGAATCCCATGCGGATCGAGCAGCGCATCGGTCGAATCGACCGGCGCGGACAGAAGAGCGAAGCGGTCAACATTTATAACATCATAACGGCGGACACCGTAGATGCGGACATCTACTCCCGCTGCCTTATGAGGATCGGAATCTTTGAGCGGAGCATCGGTGAATGCGAGGAAGTGCTTGGTGCTATCGGCGCACAAATTGAACAGATCGCCGTAAACACCGCGCTCACAGATGAAGAAAGACGGCGCAAGCTGGAACAAATGGCGGACAATGAAGTTCGCCGTATGCAGGAGCTCAGCAAGCTGGAGGATGAAGAGCGGGCGCTGTTTGGATTTGACCTGTCGAACTACACGGCAGCCAAAGAGATCAAGGATGCAGAAAGCCCGTGGATTTCGCCGATCAGCATTCAGCGCCTTGTCGAACGCTATTTGAAAGATCGCCTCGGTGAAGGTCAGTATATCATCGGCGCTTCGGAGCTCAAACAGCTTCGTCTCAGCCGCGAAGCACGGTCGATGCTGCTGGAGGATTTCAGAAAGCTGTCGAATGTAAAATCTGCGCTAAAACGCAGATGGGAAAACTATCTGAAGGGCTCGGAGCCGCTGCACCGGCTGACATTTATGTCGGAAACGGCATCCAAAGAGCGAAAGGCATTCTTCATCACTCCCATGCACCCGCTCGTAAAACAGGCAGCGAAATACTATGCAACCAATCAGGTGGCATATATCCGCTTGGAATACTATTCGGACGAATTGCCTGAAGGGACATATCCCTTCTCCATTTACGGATGGAGCTATGTTGGCTTGCATCCGATGTTCCGCGTGGTGCCGATTTGTGAGAACGAGCTGCTTGCAGCAGAGCTCGTGGACATCCTTCAGGACGCAGACACATCCTCGACCGGCAGCACTGTCGACAAGGGCACATGGGCGGGATTGGAAAGCATTCATATTGCGCTATGGCAAAGGGAAAAGGAAACCTATCTTGCCGGTATTCAGAGCACTGCGAATTATAAGCTTGAGAGTATCAGCAGCAACTATAGGAACCGGAAGCGGACGCTGGAGCAGAAGATCCGTGATGCGTTCGAAGAAAAGATCCGCAGGATGTATCAGAGCGAGCTTGGTACTGCAACGGAGAAATATCAGCTGAAGGTCGACGAAATCAATGATCGCGCTTCTCGCGCGGACATCCACACATCGCTGATTGCAAACGGGATCATCGAGATTAAGGGGGGTTAATCATGAGCAATATCGCTGACAGAGTCAGGACAGCGCAAGATAAAGACGGAATGCTGCGCCGCGCATTGGAACGCATCATTCAGCTCTATACGGACAAATCGCATTTTGTGTATGAGCTGCTACAGAACGCAGAAGACGCGGAGGCAAAGAGCATCCGTTTTATTCAGCATGCCGACTGTCTGGAGGTGCTGCATGATGGCAAGCCATTTACATCTGCAAACCTTCAAGGGCTCTGCGACATTGGAAAATCGGACAAGGTCGATAACCTGAACCAGATTGGTGAATTCGGCGTTGGTTTTAAATCCGTTTTTGGAATCTGTGACACGGTGCGTCTGTACAGCGATCCTTCTCATTTCGATGGCAAGGTTGAAGGCGATGCAGTTGCATTTGCTGTTGAGATCAAGGATTTTATAAGACCGGAAGAAATTCCGGAAGAACCCATGCCGAGAACATATACTACTCGCTTCGTTTTCCCGTATGCCGTAGGACACACATATTCCGGCTTTCATACGATCCCCTCGCTTGTTGACACGCTTGCCCGCAAATTGCAGAACCTCGGTATCACTACATTGCTTTTTATGAAGCATCTCGAGCTGATCGAATATGAAATTGAAACGGACGAAGAACCTATTACCGGCGAATACCTGTTGGAAAAACGGGGCATCAACGATCACTGCTATTTGGTTTCTGCGCTTGGTATCTCTGAAAAAGAAAAGGCAGACCCGGACGCAGCGGAGATGATCTCCTATTTGAAGTTCTCCCGCAAGTTGGAAAAATACCCGTTAAGAACCGTTGACATTGCTTTTCCGGTCAAGGAGGAAAAGAACGGCTATCAGTGCATCAAGGCACCAAATCCCTATGTCTCAGTGTATTTCCCAACAGAGACAGAGAGCAAATTGGATTTTATCGTTCAGGGACCTTATCGCACTACGCCAAATCGCAGCAGTATTCCGTCTGAAGATGCCGACAATATCTATCTTGCAAAGGAAACTGCGCTCCTGTTGCGTGAGAGCCTGCTGGAGTTACAAGCAGCAGGTAAGCTGAACATGAGCTTCGTAAAGACGCTGCCGATCGTGGAAGACCGATTTGATACATTCGGCCTCTTCTTCCCTCTATACGAAACGGTTCGTGATTTATTCCGCAGTGCGGCAA
The DNA here is from genome assembly GCA_945832065.1 of uncultured Clostridia bacterium. Taxonomy (GTDB): domain Bacteria; phylum Bacillota; class Clostridia; order Oscillospirales; family Oscillospiraceae; genus JAZOXB01. Next base: position 6,739 of record CAMAEX010000096.1, read on the forward strand.
TCATCCCCAGCAAAGACGGCAAATATGTTCATGCCAAATACGCCAGAATTACGCGACAAGAAAGACTGGCGACAGTTTTCTCAGACGAACTGCTCTCCCAATTGATCAATGACGGCGGAGCATATTGCTGGTTGCCTACATACCTGACTGAAACGAATAGAGAGTACAAGCATGTCCTCGACTATATGACCGGGGAACTGAATATCCCCGTCATTCGTCCGGAGGATCTCCGAACATACTTCGCATCAAACCCCAAATTCCTTCCGGAGCGGTCGCTTGACTGGCTTGTGGATTTGTACTCCGTTTTTGAAAATATCCCCGGAGCATTTTCAAAGTCGAGATACGAAACGAATATG
>CAMAEX010000097.1:0-7053 GCA_945832065.1 uncultured Clostridia bacterium
GACGATGCCCGTGCCGTGGTCAATAACGAGCCGCCGCCCGATCTTTGCCGCCGGGTGAATTTCAATACCCGTTCTGCGGCGCGCGATCTGTGATACCCAGCGTCCGATGAATTTCATCCCGTGGGTATAGAACCAGTGCGCAACGCGGTAATACATCACGGCGTGCAGACCGTTATACAGGAAGAACACCTCAAGGTTGCTCCGCGCCGCCGGATCATTCCGCCGATAAGCTTCTATTGTCTCTTTTAACCGCATTTTTTCGCCTCCAAACCTACCGAAAAAAGCCCGCCCCGGAATTGCTTCCAGAGGCGGGCATTGCTCGCGGTTCCACTCTGTTTTCTCACTTCTGCCTTAACGCGGCAAACGGGGTCTCCCCTCGCTCCCGAACGCACTTCCCCCACGCAGCGCCATGCCCGCTTCCAGCCGACGGCGGTCACTCTCTGCCACGCCCCTTGCAGGGTACTCTTTTCGATCCACGCGATATTTTCATTGCCATTATATTAGCATTTCCAAGGAAATGTGTCAAGCAAAAAAGCACATTTCGCAAAGAATCGCCCCTGTTGGTTGGGGACATGTCCCCGCCCTACGACCGACGATTGCAATCCTCCGTAGGGCACGACGACTCGGCGCGTCGTGTGCAGGCAGTTGCAGTCTATCCCTTTTTCTCCTTCAGCACATCATGATTCTTGATGAAGTACTCCACGCCGGAGTAGAGGGTGGTTGCGGAGATCAGACCGACGATGATCCAGTTGAGGGTTTTAATGAAGCACATGCCTAAGAGATCTGCGAAAATGGTCGTGTTGAAAAACAGCATCAAGCACATGCCCGCCATTGTGACGGCGGTTTTGACCTTGCCGGACCAGCCTGCCGCGATCACTCTGCCCTTGCCCGCTGCGATCAGGCGCAGACCCGTTACGGCAAATTCCCGTGTCAGGACGATCATCAGCGCCCACGCGGGGAACACGCCCCACTCGCAGAACATCGCCATAGCAGCAATGACCAGCACCTTGTCCGCCAGCGGATCAAGGAATTTGCCGAGATCGGTCACCTGATTATAGCGGCGGGCGATCTTGCCGTCGATCAGATCGGTCAGGCTCGCAATGGCAAACACCGCCAGGGAAACATACTGCATGACCGTGCCGTACGCCTCCGCAAGGTACATACAAACGAGGAAAACAGGGATCAAAAGCACACGCGCCAGCGTGAATTTGGTTGCAGTCGTCATCGCTCAATCCTCCTTGAAACTTCCCACAAGGTCGCCATCGGCTACGCCCGTGATCTGCACCTGCACAAAGCTGCCGGGACGCACCGCCCTCTCACTGTCAAAGACAACTCTGCCGTCAATGTCCGGCGAATCGGCATAGGTCCTGCCGAAATACTGCTCCGTCTCGGGATCGTAGCCCTCACAGAGCACCTCCATCGTCGTGCCGAGGCGTGCTTCGTTATACGCATCCATAATGCGTGATTGCAGCTCGGAGACGATCTCCGCACGGCGGACGGCAGTCTCCTCTTCGGGATGCTCCATTCTTGCCGCCGCAGTCCCCTCCTCGGGAGAGAAGGCAAACGCGCCGACGCGCTCCAGCTTGTATTCGCGCAGCCAATCGCACAGCTCCTCGAATTCCGCCTCGCCCTCACCCGGCAGACCCGTGATCAAGCTGGTGCGGATCACGGCATCCGGAATCTTCTTGCGTATCTTGGCAAACAGTTCGTTCAGTTCCGCCTTGGTACCCCGGCGATTCATCTTCTTGAGGATCGTATCATTGACATGCTGGATGGGGATATCCATATACTTGACGATCTTCGGCTCGGACGCAATGACCTCCAGCAGCTCGTCGGTCAGCTCGTCGGGATAGAGATAATGCACCCGCACCCAATGCAGCTTTTCGATCCTGCAAAGCTCCCGCAAAAGCTCCGGGAGCTTTCGCTCACCGTAGAGGTCGATACCGTAGCGGCTGGTATCCTGCGCAACGACGATCAGCTCCTTCACGCCGTCCTCCGCCAGCGTCCTCGCCTCATAGAGGCAGTCGTCCATCGTGCGGCTGCGGTATTTGCCGCGCAGGGACGGAATGACGCAGTAGGAGCAGCGGTTGTCGCAGCCCTCCGCGATCTTTAAATAGGCGTAATACTCCGGCGTGGTCAGGATGCGTCCCGCCTCGCTCATCGGCGCATGGATGTCGCCGAATTCACTGACAGTCTCGCCGCCGAGCAGACGCTCCGCAACAGAAACGATATCGTCATAGCTGCCCGTGCCGAGCACGCCGTCCACTTCCGGCATTTCGGTCAGGATCTCGTCCTGATAGCGCTGCGAGAGGCAGCCGGTGACAAGGAGCTTTCCGATCACACCCGCTGCTTTCAGCTCTCCCATGGCAAGAATATTGTCGATCGCCTCGCTCTTGGCGGAGTCGATAAAGCCGCAGGTGTTGATGATGACGACATCCGCGCCCTCTACCGTGGGCAAGATCTCATAGCCCGCCTCCCGCAGGAGGTACATCATCTGCTCCGCGTTGACCTGATTTTTCGCGCAGCCGAGGGAGATCATCCCGATGCTTTTGCTCATAAACCTAATTTCCTTTCTTCATTCCTCGAAGAATTCTTCCTCCGACGCGTAGCGGGAAAGCGCACGTCGAATGTCCTCCCATGAATGTCCGCGCCGCAAGAGCGCGTCCGTTGCGCGCTTGATCTCCGTGCGGTCGGGAGTTTTGCCGCGAAAGCGGCGCTGTAAAAACAAGTCAATGGCATCGTCCTGCAGCGGAAGCTGCTCCAGTGCCTCGTCCCACAGTTCCTTGGGAACTCGCTTTTCGTAGAGCATTTGACGGATCCGCGCCGCGCCGTAGCCCCTTGCCGCGCCGCTGCGGACGATCTGCGCGGCAGTCCGGCGGTCATCCAGCAAGTGCAGCTCAGAAAGCCACGCAACCGCTTCTTCGGCGTGTTCTTCCGTCTCGCCCTTCTGCACGAGGCGGCGCTGCAGCTCCGTTTTTGTGACCGATGCCGCCGAAACGATGCGCACGGCGCGTTCCCTTGCCGAAGCCGCGCCGCAGGTCTCTTTGATCGAATCCATTGCCGCGTCGGGCAGCTCCATGCCGGCATACAAGCCCAGCTCCGCGATGGCGGCGGGCAGGATCAGCAGACTTTCCCCGTTGTCAAATCGGACACGCAGCTTTCCCTGTGGGGAGCGGGTCTGCTCGATCGCCTCAACCCTCATCAAAATCCTCGGCGGAGATGTCTACCGCCTTGGTGGCAGGCGCAGCAGGCTTTCTGGAACGGGCGCTTTGCAGCTCTGCAAGATGCTCACGCACCTTCTTTTCCAATTCGTCCGCAAGCTCCGGGTGCTCCGCGATATACTGCTTGGCATTGTCGCGTCCCTGTCCGATGCGTTCGTCGCCGATGGAGAACCAACTGCCGCTCTTGTTGACCAGCTCCAGCTCCACCGCCATATCCAAAAGCTCACCGAATTTGGAGATACCCTCACCGTACATGATATCAAACACCGCCTCGCGGAAGGGAGGCGCGACCTTATTCTTAATGACCTTGACGCGGGTACGGTTGCCGATGATCGTACCGCCGTCCTTGATCGCCTCGACCTTACGCACATCGAGGCGGACGGAGGCATAGAACTTCAGCGCATTGCCGCCCGTGGTCGTCTCGGGGTTGCCGTACATCACACCGATCTTCATGCGAAGCTGGTTGATGAAAATGACGATGCAGTTGGTCTTTGCGATCGTGCCTGCCAGCTTGCGCAGCGCCTGCGACATCAAACGCGCCTGCAAGCCGACGAACGCATCGCCCATCTCGCCCTCGATCTCCTGCCGCGGCACAAGGGCTGCAACGGAGTCCACAACAACGACGTCGATCGCGCCGGAGCGGACAAGGGCATCCGTGATCTCCAACGCCTGCTCACCCGTGTCGGGCTGAGAGACGAGCATGGAGTCGATATCCACACCGATCGCCTCGGCATAGGTCGGGTCGAGCGCGTGCTCCGCGTCCACGAAGGCGACCTCACCGCCCCGCTTCTGCGCCTCTGCAACAACATGCAATGCCAGCGTCGTCTTGCCGGAGGATTCCGGACCGTAGATTTCAATAATTCTGCCCTTCGGAAGTCCGCCGATGCCGAGGGCGGCATCCAGCGCCAGGGAGCCGGTGGGGATCGCGTCGATATTCATCTCGGGGCGGTCACCCAAACGCATGACCGAACCTTTGCCGAAATTCTTCTCGATCTGATGCAGGGCGGTTTCCAGTGCTTTCTTCTTATCCTCCGCAGGTGCAGGGGCTTCATAAGTCGGTTTCTTCTGTGCCATGTTCAATCTTCCTCTCTTTTTTGGGCAAGTACCGCCCTTGTAATATCTGCCGTGTCTTTTCTTAATTCTAAAATCTCATAGCCGCCGCGCTCCAAAAGCGAACAGACGGCACTTTCCTGCCCCATGCCGAATTCAAAGCACAGATAGCCGTTTCCGCGCAGGGCGGAGGTAAAATTCCGAATGATCGCGCGGTAGAAATCCAGCCCATCCTCGCCGCCGTCGAGCGCAAGGTGCGGCTCAAAATCGCGGACGGAGGGGTCGAGCGACTTCATCTCCTCACTCGTCACATAGGGCGGGTTGGCGACGATCAGGTCAAAGGTCCCCAAAAACTCCTGTGCCGGTTTTTTTGCATCAATGGGCACGCATTTGACCCGTGCGGCAAGCTTTAAGTCCTGCGCGTTGCGTCTTGCCACCCGCAGCGCTGCCTGCGAGATATCGCCCAGCGTCACGCGAGCATCCTTGACACGCTTCGCGATGGCAAGCCCGATACAGCCGCTGCCTGTGCAGAGATCCAAAATACGCGGATTCTGCTCCAAAAACAGCGCCTTTTTAATGGCAAGCTCCGTCACAACGGTGGTATCGTCGCGTGGGATCAGCACATCAGGCGTGACGGTCAGGGTCATGTCGTAAAAATCCCACTGTCCGAGGATGTAGGGCATTGGTTCTCCCTTGACATAGCGCTGTACAAAGGACTCAGCAAGCTCACAGATCTCCTGCGAGGCATACAGCTCCCGATCCGCGATCATCTGCTCCGCCGTCTTCCCCGAGGCGGCACAGATCAGCTCACGAGCGATGTTCGAAGCGAACTGTCCTTCCTTCGGCAGCAGAGCTTTGCGCGCGTCCAAGTAAAGGTCCGCGTACTTCTTTACCATTTGTCACTGCCCTCCTGTTCCGGCAGCACCAGTGTCAGCGCCTCAATGCCGACCTCGATCATCGAATCATCCGGCTCGTTGGTCGTTAAGTATTGCAGCCACATGCCCGGCGCGGACAACGCGTGCGTCAGCCAGTTATCAAAGCGTCCGACCAAGCGGTTGAATTCATAGCTGATGCCGACCACAAGGGGCAGGAGCAGCAGCTTGAGCGCGACCCGCACGAGGGCGTTCAACACAGCGGAGTCAAATTCCGGCGTGATCGGCCGCAGCAGCACCGACGCGACCGAGAATACCAGAATCGACACGATAATGACAACAAAGAGGAAGCTCGTGCCGCAGCGCGGGTGCAAGCGGGTCTGCGCCCGCACGTTTTCGACCGTCAGCGGCAGCTTTGCCTCATAGCAGCGGATGGTCTTATGCTCCGCGCCGTGGTAGGAGAACACGCGTTTCATATCCTTCATCCGTGAGATGAGGAACATGTACACAAGGAAGATCGCAATGCGGACCGCGCCCTCGATCAAGTTGCGCACGATCTCATTGTCGGTGATCCAGCGGTTGATAAAGGAACCGATCAGCGACGGCAGGACAATGAACAGTCCGACGGAAAGGGCGATTCCCAGCACCACGGCAACCGTGACAAGAACACTCTGCGCTTTTTCAGAGGAGAGCTTCTTTTCCAGCCATGCATCAAATTTTGACTGTTTTTCCGCAGAGTTTTCCTCTTCATCTACGAAAAAATCCGCAGAATACATCAGCGCGCTCACGCCCGTTTTCATCGAGGCGCAGAAGTTGAACACGCCGCGCACAAAGGGAATCTTCTTCACGCTGCATCTTTTTACCGGCTTACGCGGCTCGACCTTGGTATGGATGCCGTCCTTCGCGCGCACGACCGTCGCGCACTTGTCGGGGCCCATCATCATGATACCCTCGATCAGCGCCTGACCGCCGATCATCGTCTTAAATTTCTCATTGGTTGTTTTTTTTGCCATAGCTGTCCTTTCTATCGCTCTGCAACAGGCAGGGAGATGGTCACGAGCGTGCCGCCGCCCTCGGCGTTCGACAGCTCCAGTGTGCCGTTATGCATGGAGACGATCTCCTCACAGACGGCAAGTCCGATGCCGCTGCCGCGCGCCTTGCTTGTGCCCTTATAAAACTTCTTTTTGACCAGCGGCAGCTCCTCCTCGGGAATGCCGGGCCCGAAATCGCGGATACGCACAACCACAGAGTCTCCTTCAAGCCGCATTTCCGCCGTAATCTTGCCGCCCTCGCCGCCGTGCTTTGCCGCATTGTCGAGGATGTTTAAGAAAACCTGCCGCATTCGAGAGGGGTCACACGGAATCTCAGGGATTTCCTCCTCGTTTTCCAAATAGACAAGCTCGATATTTTCCTGCTTCAGACGAGAGCCGTACATAAACACCGTATCTTCAAACTCAGCGCGGATATCACTCATCGTCACATTTAGCGTAAAGCGCCCGTCCTGCATCCGCGTGAATTCCAGCAGCTCCTCGACCATGCCGGTCAAACGGCGCGATTCGCGCAGGATGATATTCAGTCCGCGCCTTGCCTCGGTGGAGTCCACGCTGCCGCCTGCGGAGAGGAGGGTTTCGCTCCAGCCGCTAATTGCCGTCAGGGGTGTGCGCAGCTCATGAGAAACCGATGAGATAAACTCCGACTGCATTTTCTCCGACTGGCTGATCTTATTGGACATATCGTTGATCGTGTCTGCAAGCTCACCGATCTCGTCGTCAAACTGCCGCTGGATCTGCACACCGTAGCCGCCCGAGGCGATACGCTTTGCCGTCGCGGTGATCTCCGAGACCGGCACAAGGATGGATTTGAGATAGTATCTGCCGCTGATATAGACGATCAGCATCATCAGCATCAGC
>CAMAEX010000098.1:0-6990 GCA_945832065.1 uncultured Clostridia bacterium
GTACGGCGTTGAAAACCGATTGAAATGAATATTTTAATCGGTTTTTAGTATCAGAAAATGGAAAGAGTCTCTGCTTCTCAGGAATCAAAATAGATTGCCACGTCGCTGCGCTCCTCGCAATGACAAAAAGGGGTCGCCTCGCGTGTCATTGCGAGCCGAGGCACGAGGCGTGGCAATCTCTTACACATGCTTCCGACTGCGTACAGGAATCGAAACGGATCGCTGCGTCACTGCCCTCCTCGCAATCCACACGCAAGGACACACCGCGATAAACAAAACAGACATTGTGGGGAGGGGTGTTGTTTACGCTATCTGTTTTGCTGCGGGCTTGGAGATAACAGCCCCGATGGAGATCGCGCCGCCGAGGATGGAGAGCGCCGTGAAAATGACAAGCGCCATTCCCACGCCCATGCCGTCGATCAGTGCGCCGCCGAGGAAATGCGCGATCAGGCAGCCGAGGGTATTCGCGACGGCGAGATAGGTCTGTCCCTTGACGACATCACGCTTGTCAATAACCATACCGACATAGTAAACCGAGCTGACCGCGAACAGGGCAAAGCCCAGCATCTGCGCCAGCTGCGCGGCGTACAGTCCGTAAACCCCCGGCAGCAGAAGCGTCAGCGCCAACCGCAGCGTGAAGAAAACGCAGGACAGGCACAGCCACCGCTCACATTTTGCAAGCTTCAACAGCCTCGTAAACAGGAACATCGTCGGCAGCTCGACAAAGGCGGCAATCAGCAGCGCAGTCCCCTGCGCGTTGCCGTCTCCCTTGTAGACCGCGATTTGATACATACAGTTGCTCAGGGCGTTATGCCCGATGTAAAGCAGCACCACGCCGACCAGCAGCGCCGCGAAGCGTCCGTTGGCGCGGAAGAAGGCGAGCGCAGGCGTGGGCTGCTCCGCCGGTTCCTCGGTACGCATTTCCAGCTCGGGGAACGCCAAAACCGCCGCCATCAGGAAAATACCGAGTACGGCGCTGCAAAAGGGCACCGTGTTTAAACCAAAGCGGTCGATCAGCGGGATCGCGACCTGCGCCGCCACACCGAAGAGCACGGAGCCGATTCCGCGCGAGATGCCGAAGTTCAGCGTCCTTCCGTTGCGGATGGCGTTCATGCCGAGGGCGTTGGCAAAGGCGGGCAGAATTTGCAGGCACACGCACGCAAAAGCGTACAGGATGACAATCACCGCCGTGGATAGCTGCAACAGCAGCGCCGCCGCGCAAAGCGTCATGCATCCTGTGCACAGGAACAAAATGCGGCGGCAGGAGAAAAAGCGGAAGCGGTCACTCAGCGCCGTCAAAAGCGGCTGAAGCAGGAAGGAGATCCCCGTCGCAACGCCGAGGATCAGCCCGATCCGCAGGCTCGACAGCCCGCGTGCAAGCAGATAGCGGTTGGCGAAGGAGAACAGAAAACCGTAAGTGCCCCAGATCGTCCCCTGCACGATAGCGTAGCAAAGCGGGATACGGTGTTTCATGCCTTACCTCCAAAGTACCAATCCAGGAGCAGGTCCGTGACCTCCCCATAGGACTGCACGCCCGATTCGACGGAGAAGGATTTCAAATAAGTATCATACACATTGTCCGTGACCTCGGCGGCCGTCTCGCTGCGAATGGCTTCATAGTGCTCCACCGAAGCGTTCCAATCCGCCGCGATCTCGGCGCACACGCCCGACCAGACCTCCAGCGCCGCCTGCGGATCCGCCTTATAGAGCGCGTTATAGCAGTAGCGGAAGGCGGCATAGTAGCCGGAGTAACGGAATTCGGGGCGTTCATTTGCCGCACACGCCAGGAACCCGGCAAAATTCGCCTCGTCCTCCCGGGCAAACGCCATGCGGTGCCCGATCTCGTGGCACATCGTGAAGGGCATGGAGGCGGTGTGGGTCGTGGTGCTGACGCAGCTCTCGCCGGTGAAGCAGATGAAGCCGCCGGTCATGCCGATCTTGCCCATGAGCGGGCTGGACAGGAGCTTTTTCACCCGGACGGTGGAGCCGTCAAAGCAAGCATAGGTCTTTGCAAGCGTCTCAAAGCCCTCACCCGCCTGCTTGGCAAGGGTGTCAAAATCATATTCCGCCATGACACCGTCCGCGTCGCGCTTCACCTGCGGCGCAAGTGCATTCGCCATATCGCGGTAGTAGATCGTCGCCTCCTTCAGCTCCTGCGCGGAGTATTGGCGGCTTTCAATATTCAAGCGTTCCTGCATGGGCGGGGCGTAGTAGTTCAAGCCCCAAAGCCCGACAAACACCGTCACAAGGATGCAAAGGGACAGCAGCACGCCCGTCAGCCACCGCACCATCCGCGCCCGTTTGATTGCGCGCACAAGGGTAAAAACGAACCAGAACAGGAGAAATACCAGCAGCAGCTCGCACAGCGCAATCGGAACGATCGAGGTGATCGCCGCGATGACATGAATCGCGCCGCGGGAGAAATCGGGGTAAAAGGAGAACACAACGGGCGTTAAGAACTTTGCCGCAAGTATCATAATACCCGTCAGCACGACCAGTGCGCCCGAGAGTGTGAGCCGAAGAATGGTTTTTGTCATAATGATACCTCTCATGAAAGACAAAGGGTGAATGAATCATGTAGGGCGGGGACATGTCCCCGCCGTTCCGCGTAAGCGGCAGACAGTACGGACGAACAAATTTGTTTGCATTTGGCAGCTCCTGCACGAGATTGCCACACCCAGTGTGCGCACTGGATTCGCAATGACATGGGAGGGAGGCTTGTACGCAGTTGGTAGTTCCTACACCGGCTTAGGACATGTCCCTAAGCTACAGTACGGCTATAGGAGCGCGGTGAACAGCGAGACGCCGGTTTGCAGGACGGTTTCGTCGAAATCGAAGCGCGGGGAGTGCAGCGGCTCGCCGCCGGTGCCGAGGAGGAAGAACACCCCGGGCGCGTGCTTTTGATATTCGGAAAAATCCTCCGTGATGAAGGTCGGCGCGATCTCCTCCACCGGGAAGCGCTCCCGTACCTCGGCAAGCAGCGCCGCGTCGTTCGTCACCGGCGGATACCCCTCGGAACGGGAGAGGACAAATTTGCACCCGCTTTTCTCGGAAAGCTCGTCCGCAAGCGTGTGCAGTCCGTCCCACAATTTCAAAAAGAGCGCGTCGTCAAAGCAGCGCAGGGAGCCTTGCAGCACGGAAGATTTACTCACGCTGTTGCGCGCCTCGCCGCTGTCCATGCGCCCGAAGCGGAGTAGACAGGGCTGATCCTCCGCAAGGGCATAGGCGCGTAAAACAAATTCGGCAGCGGCGGCAAGCGCGTCCGCTCCCTCTCTCCATTTGGCAAGGTGGACGCTCCTGCCCTCAACCGTGACGGTCAGCTCGCAGGAGCGCGCCATCATCCCGCCCGCGCGGGAGGCGACAACGTTTTTCGGCAGCTCTGGCCACAGGTGCAGCCCGAACACGCGCGTGACATGATAGTTTTCAAACAGCCCCGTCTCGCAGATGGGCTTTGCGCCGCCCGTCGTCTCCTCGGCAGGCTCAAAAACGAGCAAAACGTTCCGCGCGGTGGGCAGGGTCGGGAGCAGTCCCGCCAGCGTCAGCAGGATCGCCATATGTCCGTCATGCCCGCAGGCGTGCATCGTCTCGGAGTTTTCCGAGGCGAAGGGCAGCCCCGTCTGTTCGCGGACGGGCAGCGCGTCCATGTCGCTGCGCAGGGCGACGGTCTCCGGCTTGCCGAAGTCAAAATAAGCGCATACTGCGTCCCCGACCGGTGAAAAGACCGTGCAGGGCAACTGCTGTAAAGTGTTTTTCAGATAAGCGGCGGTGCGCGGAAGCTCCTGATCCGTCTCCGCGATCCGGTGCAGCGCCCGCCGATGCGCGGAAAGCGTTTGTTGCAGCATAATCAGTTCTCCTTTTCTGGCAAACGGCTTGTTTCGCGTACATAATACTATAGCGCATCAGGGTCGGTTTTGCAAGTAGCCCCTTCCGAAAAAACGCTGACAAAAACCGCTGAGAGGGAACGCTCTCAGCGGTTGGGGGATGGTTTATTTCTCTTTTGCGTAGGCGACGATGATGCGGCGGTGCGGCTCCGTGCCGGTGGAGAAGGTCGTGACCTCAGGATAATCCTGCAGCGCGGCATGGATGATGTGGCGCTCGTAGGCGTTCATCGGCTCGAGCGTGAAGTTGCGGCGGTATTTCACCGCTTTGGCTGCCATCTTATTGGCAAGCTGACGCAGGGATTCCTCCCGCTTGAGGCGGTAGTCGCCGGCATCAACGCTGATGCGCAGGCGCTTTTCACGGTCGCGGTTGATGGCGTAGCCGGTCAGGTACTGGATGGCGTCGAGGGTGTCGCCGCGTCTTCCGATCAGAAGACCTGCGTCGCCGCCGACCAGATCGGCGCGATAGCTCTCTTCATCGAGCTTGTAGGCGTGCGGCACGGCGTCGGAGCCCATATGCTCGAGCAGTCCCTTGAGGAAGCCTTCGATCTTCTCCTCTACACTGCCCGGCTCTGCGGGAGCATAGGTGCGGGCGGGCTTCGGCTGCGCCTCCGGCTTGCGCTCGGCTTTCTTCTCCTGCTTACGCTCGGGCTTCTTTTCGGGGCGCGGCTCGGCTTTCTTTTCCGGACGCGGCTCGGCTTTCTTCTCGGGCTTGCGCTCGGGCTGCTTCTTTGCGGGCTTCTGCTCCGGCTCGGGCTTCTTGCCGGGGCGGGAGATCACGCCGGTGGTAACCGGGATCTCGGGGCGCTCCTTCGGCTTGGAACGGGAGGCGGAGGAGAGCGCCGTCTTGGGCGCGGTGTCCTCGTCGGGTACCTCGTAGGTCACCTTGACCTCCGCAGGGGACGAGCCGATGCCGAGGAAGCCGGAACGCGCGTTCTTGAGTACCTCGACGGAAACGCTGTCTCTGTCCAGCTTAAGCTGCGCCAGCGCCGCCTCGATGGCAAGCTCGATTGTCTTGCCTGTCGTGACTATATATTTTTCCATGATAACTCCTTATTCTTCGTCAGAGCGATAGCGGTCAGGCCGATAAGCCCTGCCGCGCGCATAGGGGCGGTTTTCCTCGCCGCCCAAAAGCTCCGCCGCCTCCTCGGGCGCAAGCCCCTGCGCGGCGCGCTTTTTTGCCTCGTAATCCTTTGCGGCAGCCTCGCGGCTTTGCTTATCGCGGAGCTGCTGCTTCTTTTTGCTGGTGTTTTCGGTGATGCCGTCGGGATTCGCAGCGCGTTTGGCAGCGCGGATGCGCTCCTTTTCCGCCTCCTCGGCGGCACGCTGGGCGGCTTTTTCCCGTTTGATCGCATCCTCGGCGTCATAGACCTTGCGGTAATGCTTCGTCAGGAAATAATCCTGCACGATGCCGAAAATGCTTTGGGCGATCCAGTAAATGGAGATGCCGAGGGGCATGATAAAGCCGAACCACACGGACATCAGCGGCATGAGCATATTCATGATCTTGCCGGTGGACGCCGACTTTGCCGCGACCTCGTCCTTCTCGCCGTTCTCGTCGCGAACGACGGTGGCATTCGTCTTCTGGCTGATGAACATGGACAGATAGTTCAGGCCGCCGGAGACCAACGGGATGATAAAGCCGCCGATCTCTGCCCAGGAACGCATCTTCCAGACCTTCCAGCTCGGCTTCAGACCGAGGTCAATGCCGCAGAAGAAGAAGTTCAGTGCTTCAACGCCTGCGGGAAGCACGGCTGCGTTGCTTGCGGCGCGGTACTGCCAATAGACATCGAGCTTGTCCACCGCAACGCCTTCCAACGCAGCAAGACTTTCCTTGACGGCAGTGATCTGCTCGCTGCTCAGGTGGAGCAGATATTCCAGCGGCTCGCGGATGACGTTATACAGCGGGATGAGAATGAGCAGGGGGATAAACGCCCAGAGGCAGCCGCCGGTCATGCTGGCGCCCTCTTCTTTATAGAGCTTCTGCACCTCCTGCTGGTACTTCGCCTTGTCGTCGCCGCAAGCGATCTCGATCTGCTTGACCAGCGGCTGCAGGCGGGTGGTCTTCATCATGCTCTTTTTGCTCTTGGCGCTCATGGGCAGCAGGATGATCTTGACTGCCAGCGAGAAGAGGATCAGAGCGATGCCGTAGTTGCTGAAGAAGTTATAGAAGAACTCCAGCACATAACCGAAGGGGATCTGAATAAAGGGAATATTGAACATCGTTACTCTCCAAAAAGGTTGGGGTAGCTGCCGCAGGACGCGGCGGGTGGACGGTCACGGCACGGGGTCATAAAAATCGCCGTGATTGAAGGGATTGCACCGTAATAACCGTTTGAATGTCAGCCAGCCGCCCTTTGCCGCGCCGTATTTTTCGATCGCCTCCAAGCCGTATTCCGAGCATGTGGGAATAAAGCGGCACTTGCCTGGGAAGGCGGGAGAGATGAATTTGCGGTAAAAGCGGATCAGCGCAAGCAGAAGCTTTTTCATAAACGCACACCTCTATTTGGGCTAAGGGCTAAGGACTAAGAGTGAATGACTGTCTCATAAATCGTGAACAGCTTAATCAACTCGCAGGTACTTTCTTCCCTGTCATTGTCACGCAACTCCCTGTAGCCCGGGGACATGTCCCCGCCCCACAGTAGCTGTTGCAGGTCTCTCACAGCTATGCTTTCTTCTGCATATCGAGCTTGCCCGTCAGCGACAGGAATGCCTTGGTCAGCGCGGAAAATTCCGCCTCAACTGCCGCAGCGCGCGCAACGACGACGAAATCATAGCCCGGCGTGAGCTTGTCCTCGTGCAGACGGACGATCTCCCGCAGGCGGCGTCTGACCCGATTGCGCACGACCGCGTGCCCGAGCTTGGTGCTGACCGTCAGCCCCATACGGCTGACCGTCAGCCCGTTGCGGCGGCAATAAATGACAAGATAGCGATTGCCCGCAGACGCGCCGCGATAATACAGGCGCCGGAACGCGGCATTCTCCTTCAGCGAAACGACCATGCGTTTCCTCCAATACAAAGAAGGCGAACAGATCGCTCCGTTCGCCCCTGATGACATTCAAACAGTATGGTGCGGTCACGGTTCCTTAGGCGGACAGGACAGCTCTGCCTT
>CAMAEX010000099.1:0-6960 GCA_945832065.1 uncultured Clostridia bacterium
TTACGCATGTATCCTCAGAAACAAGGAACATCCCGATGTAGATGATGTCTTGAAAGGTGTCCGGAAACGCATTCCTTCCATCACGCGGGAAAGCGTTTTCCGGATTCTGATGGAATTCTCCGACAGGGGAATTATTTACAGGATGGATAAAATCGTCAATGCACGTTTTGATGGGATCGCAAGGAATCACGGGCATTTTATCTGCCGTGAATGTGGAGCGATTCAGGATTTTGAATTGCCGCAGGATCTTACGGAACCGGATAACAATCCGGGATTTCAGGCAGATCATGTGGAGCTGAGAATCAGCGGAATTTGTGCGGAATGTGCGAAAAAAAGCGCGTACGGAGCAAAATAAACAACTCTAACCCCGGCAGGTATGCTGAATACGAAAGGAAATGAAAATGGATCTAAAAGGATCAAAGACCGAAGCCAATCTGTGGTACGCATTTGCGGGAGAATCCCAAGCGCGCAACAAGTACACCTACTTTGCAAGCAAAGCGAAGAAGGAAGGTTTCGAGCAGATTGCGGCCATCTTTGAAAAGACCGCGAACAATGAAAAAGAACATGCGAAACTTTGGTTCAAAGCGCTGGACGGAATCGGCTCCACGCTCGAAAACCTGAAGGCGGCTGCCGCAGGCGAACATGAAGAATGGACGCAGATGTACAAGCAGTTTGCCGAAGAAGCCGCCGCCGAAGGCTTCACGGAGCTGGCTGCTCAGTTCGCCGCCGTTGCCAAGATCGAAGAGCGCCATGAAGACCGCTACAACAAACTTGCCGCCAACGTTGAGAAAGGCGAAGTCTGGGTCAAGGTCGGAGAAAACCGCTGGGAATGCCGTAACTGCGGACATATCTACATCGGCGAGAAGGCTCCGCAGGTCTGCCCGGTCTGTGCACATCCGCAGGCTTATTTTGAAATTGAAGCGCAGAACTACTGATGCAACAATTCTGCGTTAAAACCAACATGAAAGGATATACAAAATGAGAAGCATCACAACGTTCGATCTGCAGTATGCCCATCGGTTCTACAGATTTCAGGGAGAGGCTCAGTATCTTCACGGACACACCGGAGTGCTGACCATTGAGGTTGAGGATTCCGTGAATCCCGGCGTCAACATGGTATTTCCCTGTAATGAAATCCAGAAGACTGCCTGGAGTGTTCTGAAGAATTTTGACCACGCGCTGATCCTCCGTGAGGATGATCCGCTGCTGCCCGCGATTCTCGGTGTTTACGAAAAACAGGGAATCAAAAACGGCGCAAAAACGAACACCATGAAGGGCGAAGCCTTCAAAACCGAACTTGCGACAGCGTATCCGGACTGCCGCCTTGTTGTGACCAAAGAGACCATGACCGTGGAAGGCATGATCAAGATCGTTTACGATCTGCTGAAAGACAAATTGAATATTGCCAAGATCACCTTTACAAGCGGTGTCAATGCGGCTTCGCAGGAATATACGCCTGCCGGAACCGTGGATCGATGCCCACTCTGCGGAATCAGGATGGTCAACGGCGTTTGCCCGAAGTGCGGTTACAAGAAGTAATTTCCCTGTAAACATAGCGACAGCTGCCGTTTGACGAATTCTGCGACGGCTGTTTTCTGTTTTGATGAAATACCTTGGTTACGTTCAGCGGAATGATCCGCTTTACGGATTTCTGCACGATGAAATCCAGCCGAAACTGAATCTTTCCGGAGATTTGGATTACCGGGTTTTCCTGCTTCATGCCTCGAACAGTGTTTTTCTGTACGAGGAAACACGGAGTCTGCGGCGCATCATTGGCAAATTCTATTACTGCGGCGGCGAAAACCGTGCGGCGGCGCATGCCACGCTTGAACAGGAATTCGCCAATCTGAAATACATACGATCGCTTGGATTTTGCGGGAACGGTATGCATTACATTGCACGTCCGCTCGGACGGAATGCCGCGCTCAATGAACTGCTTCTGGAAGAGTACTGTTACGGGGAATCGCTTTCCTCGGTGATCCGGCGTTCCATTCAGAACAGCGACCCGGGACTGCTTTTTTACAAACTCACGGCGCTTGCCTTTTTCCTAAGCCGCCTCCACAACCGGACTACACAGCCGGGAAATGTGGATTTCAATCCGGTGGTTCATTATGCGCACGGAATAATCCGCACGCTTGCAGAACGCGGCTGGATCAGTGAACATCGCACGAACCGGTTCCATGAGCTTGTTCATTTCTGGCACGACCGTCCCGAAATGTGGTCGGATTGTCCAGTAACTGTGCATGGAGATGCCACGCCGGAAAACTTTCTTTTCGGCGATGGTCTGCATGTGATTTCCTTTGATCTGGAACGTATGCGCTCCGCAGACAGACTTTTCGATGTCGGACGTCTTACGGCGGAACTGGCGCATTTTTTTATGCTTTACGCGGGAAACCGGTTTTGCGCGGAGCCGTTTATCGGACACTTTCTCTGGGAATACAGCTGTCATTTTCCGGACCGGGTGTCTGCATTCCGCGCCATTTCCAGGCGTCTGCCATATTACATGGGCATCAATCTTATGAGAATTGCCCGAAACAACTATTTCACATGGGATTACAGGCAAATGCTGCTGAATGCAGCATCCGAATGCCTGAAAGGAGGACTTCAATGAATCATTTCAAAGCCATTCTTTTTGACTTGAACGGGACGTTGATCGACATTTGGACGGATGAGACGCGCGAAGACCTTTTCCGGACCATGGCGAACCTGCTCAACACATTCGGCGTGATGCTTTCCGCTGAGGAATTCCGGAAACTTTTTTATGAAATTATGAAGAAACAGCGGGATGAACGCAAAGTCGAGCATCCGGAGTTTGACGCTGTCGGGATTTTCTGCACTCTGCTGAAAGAGTATGGTAATGAATTCACCGCAGTTCTCCCGAAAAACAAACTTTCCATGCTTCCTGTATTTCTGGCACAGACCTTTCGAGCCGCAAGCATGTACCGTCTTGCCGAATATCCCGGCGTTCACCGCATTCTTGACGAGTTGCAGAAGGAATACACGCTTGCGGCAGTCTCCGACGGACAGAAGATTTGGGCGGAAGCTGAACTGCGGCGTCTTGACCTGACGCGCTATTTTCCGGTCCGGGTGATTTCGAGTGATTATGGATTCCGCAAGCCCGCACCGGGACTTTTCATGGCGGCACTTGATGAATTGAAACTGGAACCGAAGGACGTGATCTACGTTGGGAACGATATGTATCGCGATGTCCTCGGTTCAAAAAAACTCGGAATGAAAAACATTTATTTTCAGTCAAATCAGGGCGATCAGCGGTATCACGGTTATGATTCCGATTACATCATTTACCGTATTGAGGACCTGCTGACCGCTGTTCATTTTCTTGAAGAAAATACAGAAGTGTAAACTTCAAAGGAGTATTTTATGAAGATCGTAATCATCGGTGGTGTTGCAGCCGGAGCAAGTGCGGCGGCTAGATTGCGCAGACTGGACGAATCCAGTGAGATCCTGCTGTTGGAAAAAGGGGAATTCATCTCATACGCAAACTGCGGACTTCCCTATCATCTCGGAAAAGTGATCGAAGACCGGGATGATCTTCTTGTCATGTCCCCGGAAAAATTTTCTGCGTGGCTGAATGTGGATGTTAGAACAAAGCACGAAGTTATAAGCATTGATCCGGTAAAAAAACAACTTACGGCAAAGACTTCGAAAGGCGAAAAAGTCTTCTCCTACGACAAGTTGCTGCTGGCTCCCGGGGCGATCCCGAGTCGTTCCGGCAATCTGTCAGACCGGATCATGCCGC
This sequence comes from uncultured Clostridia bacterium, assembly GCA_945832065.1. Classification (GTDB taxonomy): domain Bacteria; phylum Bacillota; class Clostridia; order Oscillospirales; family Oscillospiraceae; genus JAZOXB01. The sequence goes on from CAMAEX010000099.1 coordinate 3,761, forward strand.
TGTGGACCATTGCCGATATGGATAAGGTGCTCGCCCGTCTTTCCAATGCAAAAAGTGTCATGGTGATTGGTGCAGGCTTTGTCGGGCTGGAAGTCGCGGAAAATCTGCGGGAGCGCGGTCTTTCCGTGAGCATCATCCAGCGGGGCAATCACGTCCTGCCAACCATGGACCCGGAGATGTCCGGAGCCTTGGCGGATGAACTTGCAGACATGGGCATCACGCTCAAACTCGGCGTCAATGTTACGGAATACAAGGACGAGCCTGACGGGATTTCCGCCGTTTTGAGTGACAACACCCGTATCAAAGCCGATTTTGTCATCGAATCCATCGGGGTGAAACCAAATTCTGAACTTGCTAAGGCTGCAGGACTTGATTGTGGTCCTCGCGGGCATATTATCGTCAATGAATATTTACAGACTTCCAATCCGGATATATTTGCCACCGGAGACGCCATTGAGGTCATTGATCCCATTTTCGGCGGAAAAACAGCCATTGCACTTGCCGGACCGGCGAACAAACAGGGGCGCATCGCTGCAGGAAATATACTGGGCGGTCACGTCCCGTATAACGGAAGTTTAGGAGCAAGCGTTGTCAAGATCGGACATCTGACGGCTGCCGGTGTCGGCTACACGGAAGAACGGTTGAAATCCATGGGCAAAGAATACCGCAAGATCTATCTGTATCCCATGTCGAATGCGTCCTATTATCCGGGCTCTGCCCGTCTCACCATGAAACTGATCTTCGGCACTGACGGAACAATTTACGGGGCGCAGATCACGGGTGCGAAGGGCGTTGACAAGCGCATTGATACGATTGCACAGGCGATGCGCAGCGGATTGAAAGCACCGAAACTCGGCGAACTGGAACTTGCCTATGCGCCGCCGTACAGTTCCGCGAAAGATCCGGTCAATTTTGCCGGATTCATTGCCGAAAATGTGCTTTCCGGATTGAGCGACGTTGTCTTTCCCGATACGATTCCCGCAGATGCCGTCGTTCTTGACGTGCGTGAACCGGAAGAAAATGAACTGGGCGCGATCCCCGGTGCGGTCAATATCCGGCTGGGCGATCTGCGGAAACGTCTTTCCGAACTGGATAAATCCAAACAATACGTCTGCTGCTGCCAGGTTGGTTTGCGCGGCTATCTTGCGGAACGGATTCTGAAGCAGAACGGCTTCCGCGCCGCCAATCTTTCCGGCGGGTGGCTCACCTGGAAAATGTTCCATCACCAACTGAAACAGCCGTCTGAATCTGATCCGAAACCGAATAAGACAACTGCTGCGGAGGTCTTGAACGTGCGCAGTCTGCCGTGCCCGGGACCGGTTTTAAAATTGAAAGCGGCAATGAACGGAGCAGAGGAAGGTTTTACCCTGCATCTGATTGCTGCACGAACCTTTGAAGCCGATCTGCTGAATTGGGCAAAAGGAGCAAACTGCACAGTTTCCAATCTCACGCATCACGATGACGATCTGGAGGCGGATGTCACCAAGGGGAACGCTCCGGCGCAAACGCCCTGTGCGACGGCATGCAACGCAGAACAGTCGATCTCCATCGTTCTTTTCAGCAATGATCTGGACAAAGCATTGGCCGCAATGATTCTCGCCAACGGCTTTGCTGCGGTTGGAGTCAAGGTCAATATGTTTTTCACGTTCTGGGGACTTTCGGTTTTACGGAAAAATCCTGCACCTTACGTCAATAAGAATTTTATATCAAAGATGTTCGGCTGGATGCTCCCGAAAGGGGCTGAAAAACTGGCTCTTTCCAAGATGAACATGCTCGGCATGGGCACGGCAATGATGAAGGACGTGATGAAGAAGCAGAACGTATTGCCGTTGCCGGAGTTGATCGCCAATGCCCGCGCTGCCGGAGTTCGTTTCATTGCCTGCGATATGGCGATGGGCGTCATGGGAATCAAACGGGAAGAACTGATTGAAATTGATGATGTTGCAGGAGTCGCGACCTTCGCGGAGCTTGCCAAACAGGGACAGAACGCTCTTTTCATCTGACGCAGCTTCGGGGACTATGAAACTTTTTCTGATTGTAATGATTGCGGTGCTTTTTTTCCACCGTCATCGGAACTGTAGGCGGGCTGCTGATCCGCAGGATTCCTCACCGTTTCAACGACATGATCCTCGGCGGCGCCTCCGGCGTCATGCTGGGGGCCGCAATCCTCGGCTTGATCAACTCGGCGGCGGCGCTGCCGGGAAAATGGAGTCTGACGCTGACGATCTTCGGCACGGTATCGGGAGCCTTGCTCATCAGTATCATGGACAAACTGACGCCGCATCTGCACCGGCTGGCGGGCATTGACGGCGAAAGGCATTCGGCAGGGCATCAGGCAGTCTCGCGTGTTCTGCTTTTCGTGACCGCAATCGCCATTCACAAATTTCCGGAAGGGCTGGCGGCGGGGGTTAGTTTCGGCACGGAGAATGCCGGAGACGTATTAATGGTGGCGGGAGGAATCTCTCTTCAAAATGTGCCGGAAGCGATGATCATCGCGTCGCCTTTGCTTTCCATCGGCGTATCCGCCCGGAGGACTGTGGGCATTGCCATGGGGATCGGGCTGATCAGCGCGCTGGGGACTTTGACGGGGCGGCTCCTTGTTTTCTGGTTTGCGGGGATTCTCCCCTTCATTCTCGCGTTTGCGGGCGGGACCATGACGTCATCAGCGATGAAATGATTCCGGAAATGCACTCCCATGGCTACGAGAAACAGGCCACCTTCGCTCTGATCGCAGGGTTTCTGCTGATCCTTATCTTTCAGAAACTGCTTGGCGTCTGAACCATGTGTCCCTCTTCTGCCTACGCTCCGTCAGGCAGTTTTATCGGGAATCACTCTTTCCAAAGGTTATGTTTCAACGAAGGCCGTTCTGCTTTTCCCGGCTTTGATCAGGTACACCGGTCTCCCGGTGGACAGCGCATATTGGATGGTGTACGAGGCGGACGGGAAAGGTGCGAAGCTCTTCAAAACGCTCTGCAGATATAACAACAAAGCTTTCCTCGAAGGTCTCAGATTTCGGTTGTTCAAGCTCTTCCCGGAAAAATCCAAATACGAACGCTGATTATGGACGGGACTGCAGATAGCGTTACAGCAGGATTTTAACTGGTGTTTTTCGATTTATTTGATTCTCCTGTATGATATGCGTTCTGTTCCTGCGTACTTAACCTGCTCATGTCGTCAGAAAAAGTTCACATACCTGAAAA
>CAMAEX010000100.1:0-6861 GCA_945832065.1 uncultured Clostridia bacterium
CCACCGCGGGTACGCCGCGCTACATGGGCGCGCTTTTGGCGGGAACGGACTGCCACAAGGTCGATCTGATCTGCGCAAGGCTGATCGGTCTTGACCCGATGGCGGTGCCGACACTCCGCGCGGCGGCGAATTTCGGGCTTTGTCCCGAAAATGGGGACGAGGTCGCCGTTGCGGGCAAGGTCGAGGAATTTGCGATCGCGGATTTTCAGCGCATCGAGCGAAAACGCAGCCTGCAATTTGAATCGCTGCTGCCCGGAAAAGCGGGAAAAGCCTTCGGCAAGATCGCGCAAAAGGCGCTGCGTTCGTCGCCGAGGCTCAAAAAGAGCGAGTGCGTCGGCTGCGGACTGTGCAGAAATGTCTGCCCCGCAAAGGCGATCGAGATCGTTGAAAAGAAAGCGCACATCGACAAAAGCAAGTGCATCCGCTGCTTCTGCTGTCAGGAATTCTGCCCTAAGGGCGCAATGAAGGTCCACCGCCCGCTGCCTGCACGGCTCCTCAACCGATGACCGTCCGCATAGCGGCAGGCGGTACAGATGAACAGGCTTGTATGCAGTCGGTAGTTCCTGCATGAGATTGCCGCGTCGCTGCGCTCCTCGCAATGACATGAAAAGGCTGTCCTCTGTGTCATTGCGAGGCGCTTGCGCCGTGGCAATCTCTTGCCAAACCACCGACTGCGTGCAAAAAATGTGTCAAGGAACCCGTCCCCTTGACACGGGACGGGGCTGCGTTACGGACGGCTGAGATAGCTGTCGCAGACCTTGCGGGCTTGTTCGGCGACGGTGGGTTCGTCCACGCGGGTCAGGTGACCGTTTTCTACGGTGATCTTGCCGTTTATGATCGTGTAATCGACTGCGCCACGCAGACCGACGGTGCCGAACAGGTTTTTCGGATCATAGGTCGCGCCCACCAGCTCCAGGCGGCGGGAATCGACTAAGAACAGGTCGGCGCATTTTCCGACCTCCACAGAGCCAATGTCGGTCCTTCCAAGCAAAGAAGCGGAGCCGCGCGTCGCCACTTTCAAAACATCGTAGCCCGAAGGGGCTTTTTTTGACGAATTCAGACGGTGCAGCAGGAAGCAGACGCGAATCTCCTCCAACAGATTCGAGCCGTCTTGCGAGGCGGAGCCGTCCACCGCCAAACCGACCTTGACACCCCGCGCCAGCATATCGGGAATGCGCGCGATGCCGGAGGAGAGCTTCATATTGGAGATCGGGCAGTGGGCGACGCCTGTCCCCGTTTCTGCCAGCAAGTCCAATTCCTCGTTCGTGAAGTGGATGCCGTGGGCGTACCAGACATCGTCTCCGATCCAGCCGAGGGACGCCATATATGCCAAGGGACGCAGACCGCAGCGGGAGAGGGTATAGTTCTCCTCGTCCTTTGTCTCGCAAAGGTGCGTATGCAGGCGCACGCCGTATTGCCGTGCCAAGATCGCGGACTGCCGCAGCAGCTCCGCCGAGACGGAGAAGGGTGAGCAGGGCGCAAGGACGATCTGCCGCATTGCGCCGAAGGAGGAGTCATGGTACGCTTCGATCACATGGGCGCAGTCCTTCAAAATTGCATCGACGCTCTGCACTACGCTGTCCGGCGGCAGCCCGCCATCCTTCACGGATAAGTCCATGCTGCCGCGAGAGCAGACCATGCGGATGCCCAAGTCGTCGGCGGCTTCCAACTGCGTGCCGATCAAGTCCCCTGCGCCAGCGGGGAAGACATAGTGATGGTCAAAGCAGGTGGTGCAGCCGTTTTTCATCAGCTCGCCCATACCCGTCAGCGCCGAATAGCGCACGACCTGTGTGTCGAGATTTTTCCAAATTTCATAGAGCGTCTTGAGCCAGTCGAACAGCTCCATATTCTGCACCTGCGGGAGATTGCGGGAGAATTGCTGATACAGATGGTGGTGTGTGTTGATCAGACCGGGATAGCACAGCAGATGCGTGCCGTCGATCTCGCGCGCGGCGCTTTGCGGCAGTTTTTTGCCGATGGCGCGGATGATCCCGTCCTTGCAGTAGACATCCACGCCGTGCAGGAGCGTGTCTTCATCGTCACAGGTGACGAGAGCGGAGAGATTGCGGATCAGCAGATCGGACATGGGAGAGCCTCCTTTCAAACATTCGGTTTATCAGTCTACCTTGACCTCGCCTGCCAGCACGCGCTTGTAATCCTCATAGTTCTTGCGCAGCAGGGCGGGCGTGTCCAGTTCGTAGGGACATTTCGTTTTGCATACGCCGCAGGAGATGCAGCTTTCGATCTTGCGCATTTCCGCCTGCATCTCCTCCGAGAGCCAGCCGGCGGAGGGCGCGCGGCGAAGCATCAGCGACATTCTTGCGCACTGGTTGATTTGAATGTGAGCAGGACAGGTCGCAACGCAGTAACCGCAGCCGCGGCAGAAATTGCCGGCCAATTCGGCGCGGTCTTTCTCGATCGAGGCACGCAGCGCGTCGTTCAGCCCGGCGGGCTGTTCAAAAAATGCCAGCCACTCGTCCAGCTCGGACTCCCGCTGAATGCCCCAAATGGGGATCACGTTGTCGAATTGGGCGATATAGGCAAAGGCGGCGGCAGCGTCGGTGATGAGTCCGCCCGCGAGTGCCTTCATGGCGATCAGCGCCATGCCTGCCGCCTTACACTTGTCCGCAAGGGCGCGCTCCCGTTCGGAGGAGAGATAGCTGAAGGGGAATTGCAGCGTCTCGTACAGCCCGGAATGGATGATCTCCTCGGCGACACCGATCTTGTGGGCGGTGATGCCGATGTGGCGAATTTTTCCCTGCCGCTTTGCTTCCAACATACATTCATACATTCCGGTGCCGTCACCCGGACGATAGCATTGGGGGACGCAGTGGAGCTGATAGAGGTCGATGCAGTCGATTTTGAGCAAACGCAGGGAGGTGTCTAAGTCCTTCCAAAAGGCTTCCGGCGTGCGCGCCTCCGTTTTGGTGGCGAGGTAGATGCCGTCCCAATGCCCGCCGAAGGCAAGCCCGAGCTTTTCCTCGCTGTCGGAATAGGCGCGGGCGGTGTCAAAGAATCGCATCCCGCCGTCCCGCGCCTTATGGAGCAGCCGCACGGCGGTTTCTTTCTCTACTCTCTGAATCGGCAGTGCGCCGAAGGCGTTTTGCGGTACGGTGATATTGCCGCAGAGTGTTACCGTTTTCAATCAAATCTCCTCCCTGTATTTCTATGAATTATGTATCGTGAGGTTTTGTAGCGGGCTTTCCTGCAACGCGGCGCGGCGCGACTCCTCGTGCAGGGCGCGAATGACAGCGGCGATCTTTTCGTTCGTGCGCTCGATCTCGCCCAAAAGCTCGTTTGCCGAGACGCGCAGCACACCGCTGCGGAGCGCGGAGAGCTGAATGAGCGCGTCGCTCGTTGCCACACGGACGCGGTAGTTTTTGCCGATTCTGCCCACAAGGGTTTCAATATAGAGGTCGGCACTCTCGTTTTCCTTTGTATAGACCACGCGGAGGTTATCCCGCCGTGTTTTTGCGCCGACACCGCCCTTGACACGGTAGCTGTCGAACACGACCACCGTCTCACAGGGACGGTAGCCGCAGTAATTGCTCAAAATGTCCAGCAGACGCTCTCTTGCGCCGGAGAGATCCTGCTGCGCCTGTTCGCGCAGACCGTCCCACGCAAAGATCATGTTATAGCCGTCCACGATCAGATATTCCTGCTTGCGCGGCGGGAGTGAGATCTCCTCCTGCGCGGCCTGCACGGGTGGACGGTATAGTGTGCGTTTTTCGGGTCCGAACTCCCGTTCAATGATCTTTTGCAGCTCCCGTTCGTCCAGATCCACATTCTGCGTCCGCACGCGGACGGGCGGCGGCGCGACCTCCTTCGTCTCCCGCAGGACGCTTTCCAGGTGCATATAGGAGGGGACCTCGTTCCATTTGACATTCATGCCCGCGCCGTGGGAGCAGAACACGGAATCGGGCGTATTGTCCAAGTCTGCCTCGGGGTCATAGTCTGCTTCCGCAAGCACCTTCTGCGCGTTGTGGCAGGGCGCGTAGCCCTCGACCTCGCAGACGAGCTTGCCCTGCCCGTGGGTATAGGCGACGACTTCGGACATGTAGGCTTGCATCTCCGACACGGGTGCGCTGCCATCCAATACGGTCATGCCGCCATCCTGCACGGGAGCGCCGAAGGAGCCGCCCATCGCACGCAGGTCGTTGATCGCGCGTCCAAGCTGTGGGGCGGGTACGGTCAGACGGAAGCGGTAAAACGGCTCTAACAGGACGCTTTGCGCCTGCATCAAGCCTTGCCTTACGGCGCGGTAGGTTGCCTGCCGGAAATCGCCGCCCTCGGTGTGCTTCAGATGGGCGCGTCCTGCCGCAAGGGTGAGTTTCATATCGGTGATCGGCGCACCGAGCAGGACGCCGAGATGTGTCTTTTCTTCCAAATGCGTTAGAATGAGGCGCTGCCAGTTGCGGTCGAGGACATCCTCGGAGCAAATGCTGTCAAATTGCAGACCGCTCCCGCGGGGCAGGGGAGAGAGGATCAGATGCACCTCTGCGTAATGACGCAGCGGCTCAAAATGCCCGATGCCCTCGACGGTATTCGTGATCGTCTCGCGGTAGGATACGCGTCCGCCGTCAATGGTGACCGCAAGATCAAAGCGCTCTAAGATCAGCGCTTTCAACACTTCGATCTGCACCTGCCCCATGAGCTGGGCGTGGATCTCGCGCAGACGCTCGTCCCAGACAATGCGAAGCTGCGGTTCCTCCTCCTCCAATTCGCGGAGCTTGGGAAGCACCGTGCGCACCTCCGCGCCTGCGGGAAGTCCGATGCGGTAGGTCATCACGGGCGCGAGCAGAGCGGTCGCGCCCTCCGCCTGCGCGCCGAGGCAGTCGCCTGCCAGAAGGGAGGAAAGCCCCGTGACTGCGCAGACCGTTCCCGCCTCGGCAAGCTCCGCCTGTGTGTAGTCCGCGCCGGAATACAGGCGAATCTGCGTGACCTTTTCCTCCACACGCTCCCCGCCACGGGGAGTGTAGGCAACGGGCATCCGCACCCGGAGACTCCCGCCCGTGACCTTCAGAAAGGTCAGGCGGTTGCCCTGCGCGTCGCGGGCGATCTTATATACCCTTGCGGCAAATTCGTCGGGATAATACGGTTCTTTTGTGAAGCGCTCCAACGCGGATAGCAGTTCGTCCACGCCTTCTAAATGCAGCGCAGCGCCAAACAGACAGGGAAAAAACTTCTCCTCCGCCCAAAGGGAAGCGAGCGTTTCATCGGGCAAGGCGCCGTCCGTCAGATAGGCATCCAATGCCCCTTCGTCGCAGAGTGCGATACTCTCAAAATCGCTCAACTCTGCACAATATTCGCTCAAATGTACTTTGGCATCCTCCAAAAGGCTCGTTTTGTCCGCACCGGGGAGGTCCATTTTGTTAAAAAACAGCAGGGTGGGAATGTGATAGCGGCGCAGGAGCTTCCATAGGGTCTCCGTATGTGCCTGCACGCCGTCCGTACCGCTGACGACCAAAACCGCGTAATCCGGCACAGCCATGGCGCGCTCTGCCTCCGGGGTGAAATCGACATGACCGGGTGTATCAACAAAGGTGACGGAGAGACGCTCCGTCCGAAAGCGCGCCTGTTTGGAAAAGATCGTAATGCCCCGCGCACGCTCTAAGCTGTGGTTGTCCAAAAACGCGTCGCCGTGATCGACTCTGCCGAGCTGTCGGCGCTGACCGGAGCGGTAGAGCAGTGCCTCGGAGAGGGTCGTCTTGCCCGCGTCCACCGGCGCGAAAATACCGAGTACGATATGCTTCATCGGCGCAGCAGGCGAAGGATCGCGTCAAGATCTTCCTGCCCGTTTTTCACAAGCAGGTCGTGGGGCTCATGGTCGAAGCTGCCGTGCTTGCGTTCCAGCATCGCGGCGACGGGCGGGGGGAGTGTTCCGCCCATGCGTTTGGCAAAGCGCTCCTGAATGACAGGCAGCGGCGCGGTCACGAGAATGCGCACACAGTGCTCCGGCAGAAGGGAGAGATTTTCTTTTTCCGTCGTGACAAAGATGATGTTGCTGCCGCCCTCTGCGGCGTTTTCCAAAAGTGCGCGGAATTTTTGCTTTGCCTCCGCTTCGTTTTTGGCAAGACGCAGATAGTCCTTGCCATGGTATAGTGTGGCTTTGCAGTAGGGAAGAAGCCGCTGCGCGAGGGTAGTCTTTCCCGTGCAGCTTTCTCCGAAAATACAAATCAGCATAATTGCCTCCTATGTCTTGCAAGAATGGAGATCCTGCGGTATAATGCGGATATAAGAAAGGAGAGAAGAACATGTTTTCACTCAAGCCCTATTTCCCGCCGGATTTTTCCGAGGCGAGATTTCAGAACGCCCCGGAGGTCGTCTTAAAGCCCGCGCCCTTTGACGGCGTTGCGCCGGAGCATTATCACGCCATGAGCATTTTTCCCGAGTATTTTAAGATCGGGGGACAGTGGCTTTTGGCGGAGGAGAGCCGCATGGACTGCGTGGCGGTCTATGAAAACGGGAAGATCGTTGTCCGTGAATTCCGTCTGCTGAAGAAGGGAGATCTGATCGTTACGGGGCGGACGGAAAACTGCGAGGAGGGCATTTTTATGCATCCCGACGGCTTCCGCGAGCAGAAGGCGGAGAAGGATGTTTTTGCCTTCCGTCAGAACCGCTCCCGCGAGACGGCGTTCTCCCGCGACTATGACGAGCTTTATGAGCTGCTCAAATACGAGCGTGAACACGGAAAGATCGTCTGGGTCATGGGCCCTGCCTTTGCCTTTGATGCCGATGCGCGCAGAGCGATGTCAAAGCTGATCGAAAACGGCTATGTCCACGCGGTTTTGGCGGGCAACGCCCTTGCCACGCACGATTTAGAGGGCGCTTATCTGCGTACCGCGCTGGGGCAGGATATCT
>CAMAEX010000101.1:0-6838 GCA_945832065.1 uncultured Clostridia bacterium
CCACGGGGGACAAATGGTGCATCTATCCGATGTACGACTTCGCCCACCCGATCGAAGACGCGATGGAGCATATCACCCATTCGCTCTGTTCTTTGGAATTCGAGGCGCACCGCCCGCTGTATAACTGGGTCGTAGAGCACTGCGACCTTCCCTCGAAGCCCCGCCAGATCGAGTTTGCCCGTTTGGGCATCAACTATACCGTCATGTCCAAGCGTAAGCTCCGCCTGTTGGTGGAGGAGGGACGCGTCTCCGGCTGGGACGACCCCCGTATGCCGACCCTCTGCGGTCTGCGCCGCCGCGGCTATACACCGAAGTCCGTCCGCAATTTCTGCGAGCGCATCGGCGTGGCGAAGGCTGCCTCCACCGTCGAATACGCGTTTTTGGAGCACTGCCTGCGAGAGGACTTGAATGAGACTGCCGCCCGCGTGATGGCAGTCCTGCACCCCATCCGCCTGACCGTGACCAATTACCCCGAGGGTAAGACCGAGGTCTTCACGGTCGAAAACCACCCCAATCACCCCGAGATGGGCACGCGCGAGATCACCTTCTCCCGCGATCTGTGGATCGAGGCAGAGGATTTCATGGAAGAGAAGGTCGGAAAGTTCTTCCGTCTCTTCCCGGGCAATGAAGTGCGTCTCAAGGGCGCCTATGTGGTCAAATGCACGGGCTTTGTCAAGGACGAAACCGGCAAGGTCACGGAAGTCCTCTGCGAATATGACCCCGAGTCGAGCGGCGGCGACCCCAAGGACGGCAGAAAGATCAAATCCACCATCCACTGGGTCGATGCCCGCACCGCCAAGGACGCCGAGGTGCGTCTGTATTCCAACCTGTTCACCGACCCCGACCCCGACGGCGCGGACAAGGATTTCCTCGAATGCCTGAATCCCGATTCGCTGGAAATCCTCACCGGCTGCAAGGTCGAAGCGGGCTTGGTCGGCGCAAAGGCTCCCGCCGCCTTCCAGTTCATGCGTTTGGGCTACTTCTGCCCCGACAGCAAGGACTCCACCCCGGAGCACCCCGTCTTCAACCGCTCCGTCAGCCTGAAGGACAGCTACAAACCGGCGTAACCGAAGAGCAAAAAGATGCGTAACGCAACTCGTTACGCATCTTTTTTATTCCATAAACCCCCTGTAGGGCGGGGACATGTCCCCGCCGTGGCAGCTACGATACGGTGTGCAATCTCGAAACTCCGTGCGGATGCCGCTTACGCGGTCGGCGGGGACATGTCCCCGCCCTACAGAGAAGCTACCCCCATATGTCATTGCGAGGCGCGCACACCCGCAAGGGGGGGTACGCCGCATCCGTAACGCTCGTTCCTCGCGAACGGCTGCGCAGGCGACGCGGCAATCTCGTGCAGGCACTACCAAGTATGTACCAACAACCGGAGATCGCCGCAACTTATCCGATTCTCTCCGCCTGCTGCTTCTTTCGCCGCAGCCAGCACAGCAGCGCGTAAAGGTCGTTCAGCAGGAACATGACGAAGCAGACGATCATCGGCAAATAAGCAAGCTCCTCCACCGTCGCCAGAATCCACAAAACGATCATCACCGCATCGTTGCACGCATACCCAAGCGCATAATACGGACTGCGCAGGCAGACCAAACAGGCGGTCAGGAAGCTCGTCGCAACGGAGATCGTGCTGACAAGCAGATTCGCCGTGCCGAGCGCTTGCAGGATAAAATAAAACCCTACGGTGACACCCACAGTCAATACGGTCAGGAGTACGCCCTGCTGTTTGGAAAGTGTGCCGACCTTCACCTCGGCAGTATCCGCAAAGGGATGCCGCAGCCACGCAAGAATTGCTGCAACCGCCATCGGTGCGGTCATGCAGAGCCATGTCAGCATCTCGCCGTAATACCGGAACTGCCATGAAATGACAGCATAGAGTACGGCGAATACAACCGTCAGTCCCTGCCCCAGCACATGCCCCTTCGCAGTAAAGATAATGGAGCTTTCGCCGATCAATGACGCGATCAGTGTCAGATATTGTCTGTCCGGCGAGAGCAGATACGCCGCCGTGACGATGCACATCGAAGCGATCCACAGGCACCACTCAAACCCTGTCAATTCCTTGAGTGGATTTTGGAATCGGATGGATTGGGATTGTTTTTTCATGGCAAGCACCCGCTTTCGATAACTACCTATGGAACCTCTGAACAAATCAGCGGATCTTTTGCCGCACTATTGCAAAATCATCAGATTCAAGTCAACCGCGCCTTCGATCCCGTTGACCGTGCCGCTGTCGGTGTATTGGAGACAGTCGAAGTGATAGCGGAAGCTCGGTGTGTCGCCGTATTCCGCCAGCCAAAGCGTATATTCCTGCAAGCGCTCCAACTCCAAATATCCATAGCCGTAGCTCTGATTGAAATACACCCCCGCGGTATAACCCTTCCGCTCGACCGCCTCGCAAAACGCGATCGCGCAGTCCGTCATCGGTACGGAGGCGGCACTCTCCACGCGGGAGCCGCCGGAAACCTCCTCCCAGTCGTAAAACACGGGCAGCTCGAGCGATTCCCCGTCCAACAGACGGCATGCCAACTCTGCTTCCTCCTCCGCCTCCTCCGGCGTCAGCGCCTGTGAGAAAAAGTACACACCGATCTGCAAGCCCGCCGCCCGCGCACCTGCCAAATTCTCGCGGAATTGCTCGTCCTCATAGAGCTTTCCCTCCGTCGAGCCGCGATAGCCCACCCGCAGGATCGCAAACTCCACGCCCGCGTCCGCAACCGCCTGCCAGTCGATCAAGCCCTGATGGGTGGATACATCAATGCCCACCATATACGGCGCGTCCTCATAGCATAAGAAGCCGTCGCGCATCACAAAGGCATCGGCGTCATATGCATTTTTCGCCGCCGTCGGCGCAGTCGTCTCATTGGAGGCGGTCTGTGCGGGCGCGCGCAGAAGATACACCGCTGTTCCGACAGAAATCACCAGTATTGCCGCGAGGAAAGCGATCAAAACATTGGTGAGGTTCGGTCCTGTCTTTTTTCTTTTCCGTGCCATAGCCTACCGCCTTTCCGTTTTCTCTATTGTATCATATCCGTCAATCCCCCGAAACCGTGTGTCAGCCATCAACAAACACACACCATGATAAACGAATCGTCCGAGGCGAGGCGCGGCTTACCGGGAGCTTCAGCCGTTTCTTCCGTACTCAAATTCCAACGCCGCGCCGGTCGCTGCAATCTGCGTTTCTTCGGCACATGGTCAATTTTCATAAGATTTTAGTTAGCCATTTCTAACTTATTGTATGACCTGCCGAAAACGGCGGGCAAAGGTAAAATTTTCTCTCCGCTCTATTGACAAACAAGGTAGGCATGCATATAATGATAAAGAAGTTAGTTTCAGCTAACCTTATTTTTTTCAAATTCGAGTTAGCAAAGGCTAATCGTATAGTACATCGCGAGATGTGATGCCGCGCACCATCGGAGTAAGCGTTTTCGAATATATCTCTAAGGGGGGTAGAACCATGCTGCCGCTTACGCTTGCAGAGGTCGGAGAGGAAAACATCATTAAAAAAATCGGAGGCAAACAGGAGGTCAAGTCGCATTTGGAAAACCTCGGTTTTGTCGTGGGAGGCGCCGTCACGGTCATCAACACCATCGGCGGCAATGTGATCGTAAACGTCAAGGAATCCCGCATCGCGATCAGCAAAGAAATGGCGCAGAAGATCATGGTATAACGCATATGACCCCTCTGCACTGCGGGGACATGTCCCCGCCTACAGAAGATTTCATCGCAATGACTGGGAAGGCGAATTTTCATATCAATTCAAAAAAGGAGGCAAACAGCAATGAAAACTTTGAGACAGGCGAAGGTCGGTGAGACGGTTCGCGTTGTAAAGCTTCACGGCGAGGGCGCGGTCAAGCGCCGTATCATGGATATGGGGCTGACAAAGGGCGTGGAGGTACATATCCGCAAGGTCGCGCCGCTCGGAGATCCCGTCGAGGTGACCGTCCGCGGCTACGAGCTTTCCATTCGCAAGGCGGATGCGGAAATGATTGAGATCGCATAAACGGCGGTCTCCCACGGGGAGGGAAAGGCTTCCCCACATTTTTTCGATTGCAGTTAGCTATAGCTAATTAAGAAAGTGAGGATATGACAAATGGATCTGCGCATTGCCCTTGCGGGTAACCCGAACTGCGGCAAAACAACGCTGTTTAACGCTCTGACCGGCTCAAACCAGTTTGTCGGCAACTGGCCGGGCGTCACGGTGGAGAAGAAGGAAGGCAAGCTGAAAAAGCACGACGGTGTCATCATCACCGACCTGCCCGGCATTTATTCCCTCTCCCCTTACACCTTGGAGGAGGTCGTCGCAAGAAATTATCTGATCAACGAGCGCCCTGACGCGGTGCTGAACATCATCGACGGCACCAACTTAGAGCGCAACCTCTATCTGACCACACAGCTCACTGAGCTTGGCATTCCCGTGGTCGTTGCCATTAACATGATGGATGTCGTCAAAAAGAACGGCGACAAGATCAACACCGCAGAGCTGTCCCGTGCCTTGGGCTGCAAGGTGGTGGAGATCTCCGCGCTGAAGGGAACCGGCATTACGGAAGCCGCCGAAGCCGCGATTGAGGCGGCAAAAAACGGCAAGACCGTCCCCATGCACACCTTCTCCGGCACGGTCGAACACGCGCTGGCGCATATTGAGGAGGCAGCCGTACACAGTATGCCGGAGGAGCAGCAGCGCTGGTACGCCATCAAGCTCTTTGAGCGCGATGATAAGGTTCTGGAGCAAATCAAGCCGGACAAAGGGATTCTTGACCACATTGAAAAGGACATCAAGGCGGTGGAGGAGGAGCTGGACGACGACGCGGAATCCATCATCACCAACGAGCGCTACATATACATCGGGGAGATCATCAAGGGCTGCTATCATAAAAAATCCGCCGGAAAGCTCTCCACCTCCGACAAGATTGACCGCGTCGTGACGAACCGCTGGGCAGCGCTTCCGATCTTCGCCGTCATCATGTTCCTCGTGTATTATATCTCTGTTTCTACCGTCGGCACCTTCGTGACGGACTGGACAAACGACGGGCTGTTCGGCGATGGCTGGCATCTGTTCGGCATCGGCTCGTCCGCCTATGACGATGCCATGACCGAATACGCCGCCGAAAACGTCCGGACGAACGAGATGACAGCCCTCGTAGACGCGGCAGCCGAAGCAGGCGTTGTCGGCGCAGAGGATTTGCAGTCTGCCATCGCCGAGGAGGACTTCGGCGCCTTTGAGGAAGCCTACGGCTCCTTTGCCGATGCTTTGGCGGAGGCAGGCTACGATATTTCCGAACTCTATGACGCGGCGCTCGGCGAGGACGCGGAGGGCGTTCCCGAGCCTGCCGATTACGGCGTTTGGGTGCCGGGCATTCCGGTGCTTGCGCAAAGAGGCTTGGAGGCGGCAAACAGCCCCGACTGGCTCAGCGGTCTGCTGGTGGACGGCATCATCGGTGGTGTCGGCGCGGTGCTCGGCTTCGTGCCGCAGATGCTTGTCCTTTTCATTCTCCTTGCGTTCCTTGAGGCGTGCGGCTATATGTCCCGTATTGCCTTCGTGCTTGACCGTATTTTCCGCAAATTCGGTCTGTCGGGCAAGTCCTTTATCCCGATGCTCATCGGCACGGGCTGCGGCGTACCCGGCATCATGGCGTCACGCACCATTGAAAACGAACGCGACCGCCGCATGACGATCATGACGACCACCTTCATCCCCTGCGGCGCAAAGCTGCCGATCATCGCGCTGATCGCCTCTGCGCTGTTCGGCGGCGCGTGGTGGGTAGCACCCAGCGCCTACTTTATCGGCATTGCCGCGATCATCCTCTCGGGCATTATGCTGAAAAAGACGAAGATGTTCGCAGGCGATCCCGCGCCCTTCGTCATGGAGCTGCCGGCATACCACTGGCCGACGGTCGGCAATGTCCTCCGCTCCATGTGGGAGCGCGGCTGGTCCTTCATCAAGAAGGCGGGGACCATCATCCTGCTCTCCTCCATTCTCATCTGGGCAGGCTCCTGCTTCGGCAGGGTGGACGGCGCTTTCACCTTCAGCACCGAAATGGAGCTGGAAAACAGCGTGCTGGGCATGATCGGCAGCGCACTGTGCTGGATCTTCAAGCCCTTGGGCTTCGGCAACATCAAGGCGACCATCGCCACCATCATGGGATTGGTCGCAAAGGAGGAGGTCGTCGGTGTGTTCGGCGTGCTCGACTTCGAGGGTATGACAAAGCTTGCAGCTTACTCCTTCCTGGTGTTCAATCTGCTCTGCGCGCCGTGCTTTGCGGCAATCGGCGCCATCAAGCGCGAGATGAATTCCGCCAAATGGACATGGTTCGCCATCGGCTATCAGTGTGTGTTCGCCTATGGCGTTTCCCTGATGATCTATCAGTTTGGCTCGCTCTTCACCGGAAGTCTCAATGTGATCGGTCTGATCTGCGCCGTTGCCGTTCTCGCTTTCCTGCTGTATATGCTCTTTAAGCCCTATCAGGAATCCACCAAGCTGACAAAGACCGTCAAGGTAAGCAAGTAACCGGGAGGTATGAAAATGCTGACATGGATCTCTGAGAATATCGCAACCATCCTCATCTGCGCGGCTTTGATCGCCATTGTCGCAGCAATCATCGGCAGTATGCTACGGAATAAGAAGCAGGGCAAATCCTCCTGCGGCTGCGGCTGCGCGGACTGTCCGATGAATGGCTCTTGTCATTCCGAAAAATAGCGCCGCATCTGCTCGAATCATCAGCCTTCCCCATACCGTAAATGCGGCACAGGGGAAGGTTGATTCGCTTTTTGTATGCTTGATACCAATCACCAATTAAAATGTGCAACGCACATTTTAATTGCGATACCGTGA
>CAMAEX010000102.1:0-6705 GCA_945832065.1 uncultured Clostridia bacterium
GCGCTACGGATGCGGCGTGCCCCTTGCGGGTATTGCGGGTGCGCGCCCTACGGCGTACTGCTTCCGATCTCAAGAGTCCGCATTTCAGAAAGTAAAGTTTTAGTCTTAACAGCCTACTACGAGAAATTTTGCAGTTCACGCCGTAGGGGCGGCTAGCAGCCGCCCGGTGCAGGAACTGCCGACTGCGTACAAACCTGTTCGTCCGCACTAAATGTAAAATGAAACACAAAATTCAAAATCCGTGCGAAGCACACCACAGTCATTCACCATTCACTCTTAGCCCTTAGCCAAAAAGTCTGCCCACAGACGCGTCAAGGATGCCACGCGCTACAGCTTTCCACAGACCGCCACCATTCACGATTCGCTTTTCACTGCCCCTCGCCCCTCTACCCTGCGCGTTTGGGCAGGCGGATGGTCAAAACGATCTCCGTGTCCGTCTCCTCCTGTTTTGCCTGGGCATCAATGCCCGCGCCGCGCACCAGCTCGAGGGAATGGTTCACGCTGTTGAGAAACAGGCGCACATCCCGCACGATGAGCTTGCGCAGTCCCCGCTTCGGCTCCTGCGCGCGTTTTTTCTCCAAATACGCCTCGATGTACGCCTCTGTCTTTGCCACATTCAATTGCTGTTTCACAATGGTGTGCAGCACCTCCAGCCGTTCCTCCTCCGTTTCCAGACGCAGCAGCGCCCGCGCATGGCGTTCGGAAAGTCCGTTTTCGCGCAGCGCGGCAAGCACCTGCGGGCTGTGTCTTAGGAGGCGGAGCTTGTTGGCGACGGCGCTCTGACTTTTTCCCACCCGCGCCGCCGCCTGTTCCTGACTCAGGTGATACAGCCGCATCAGCCTTGCCAGTCCCTCCGCCTCTTCGATGTAATCAAGGTCGCGCCGCTGCAAATTCTCCACCAGCGCAACCATGCCTGACTGCTCCTCATCCACCGTCAGCAAAATACACGGCACCTCGGTGCAGCCTGCCAGCTTTGCCGCACGCAGCCGCCGCTCCCCTGCGACCAGCTCATATTCGCTCCCGCGCCGCCGCACGGTAAGCGGCTGCAAAATGCCGTACTGCTCGATGCTTGCGGCAAGCTCCCTCAGCCCCTCGGGGTCAAAAATTTTGCGCGGCTGCGACGGATTCGGGTGCAGTCTGCCGATCGGCAGATAAAGCACACGCCCGCTTTCGAGCAGTCCTCGGTTTTTTCTCACCGTATCTCCTCCCTTCAAAAAGAATCTCCCCGCCTCATATTTTACGCGAAACCCATGCGAAAACACGCGAAAGCGGAGAGCAGAACCACAAGAAATTGCGATTATTTTATTTCCCATCCACAATATCTTGGGAAATAAGCGGGAAATGCGGGATTTGCGGCGGCAATGCCGAAAAATGGCGAAACGAGCGCTTGTACTGCGCGCCTTTTTTCGGTATAATAATAAAAGCATTCTTTCGGTTACCGATAACGCTCCTCTGTAGGGCGGGGACACGTCCCCGCCGTCCGCGAAGCGGCAGACAGTGAGCATGAACAAGTTCGTTCGCAGTTGGTAGCTCCTGCACCGGCGGGGACATGTCCCCGCCCTACAAATGTGCAGCGATGGAGAAAAACAGCATATCCCTCAGGAGGAACACACTATGGAACTGAAATTACTTGCCGTCGGCGATGTTGTCGCAAGCGGCGGCTTGGACTATTTGAAAGCCCAGCTTCCCGCGTTAAAACGGGAGAAAGCAATCGACTTCTGCGTCGTCAATGGCGAAAACACCGCCGTTTTGGGACTGACCCCGCAGCAGGCGGACGAAATTCTCGATGCCGGCGCGGATGTCATTACCATGGGCAACCACACATGGGGCAAGCGGGAGCTGATCCCCTATATGGCTCAATCGCGGGAGATCCTGCGCCCTGCGAATCTTCCGCCGCAGCAGCCCGGACGCGGCTGGGGCATTTATCGGCGCTCCTTCGGAGAGATCGCCGTGATCGACCTGATCGGCAGGTGCGGCATGGACTACACGCCGGACAATCCTTTTTTGCAGGTGGAGCGCATTTTAGGCCGACTGGAGACAAAGCTGATTTTTGTCGAGCTGCACGCGGAGGCGACCTCGGAAAAGCTCGCGATGGGCTGGATGCTCGACGGCAAGGTCAGCGCAGTTTGGGGTACGCACACCCATGTGCAGACCTCGGATGAGCGCATTTTGCCCCACGGGACGGGCTATCTGACCGATCTCGGCATGACGGGACCGCGTGACTCCGTCCTCGGCATCCGTCCCGAGCTGTCCTACAAAAAGTTTCGCGGCGACCTGACCGGGCGCTACGAGCCTGCGCCCGGTCCCTGCAAATTAGAGGGCTGCATTTTCACGGTGGACGGCAGCACGGGGCGCTGCACCGCTGTAGAAAGGGTGAGGCTGAGTGATTAAATTCCTTCACGCGGCGGATCTGCATTTAGACGCTGCGTTTTCCGGCGTTTCAGCGGAGCAGGCGGTGCAGCGGCGCAGGGAGCAGCGGCAGGCGCTCACAGGCTTGGCGGAGGAGTGCCGTGGCTGTGATCTTGTCTTGCTTGCGGGCGACCTGTTCGACAGCGCGCGGGTTTATCAGGATACGATTGACGCGCTGAAGACCTTTTTTGCCGCAGTCGATGCCGAAGTTTTCATTGCCCCGGGCAATCACGATTTTGTGACAAGCGGTTCTCCGTATCTGACGGAGTATTGGGGCGAAAATGTCCATATCTTCACAAAAAACGAGATCGAATGTGTGCATTTGGAAGCGCTGCACTGTGATGTTTACGGTGCAGGCTTTACAAGCGCGGAGGCACCGAATTTGCTTACTGGCTTCCGCGTGCGCGACCCGGAGGCACTGAATCTCATGGTGCTGCACGGCGACTTGCAGCCGAATTCCCCCTACGACCCGATCACGCCCGAGGATATCGCCTTTTCCGGGCTGGATTATCTCGCCCTCGGGCATATCCACGCGGGCTTTGTCAAGCGGTGCGGCAAAACGACCTGCGCCATGCCCGGCTGTCTGATGGGGCGCGGCTTCGACGAGTGCGGTCAGAAGGGCGCGCTCCGCGTCACCTTGGAGAAAGGCGACTGTCAAACAGACTTCGTTCCGATCCGGACCAGAAGGTATGAGATCCTCTCCGTCGAGGCAGGGGACGATCCCCTCGCAGCCATTCGCGCCGCCTTGCCCGAGCAAACGCAGGAGGATTGCTACCGCATTCTTCTGACGGGCGAATCGGAGCGCCCTGATACGGATATGCTGGAAAGCATCCTTGCGCCATCGTTTTACAGTCTCTCCGTGCGCGACCGAACCTATCCCAAGCAAGCGCTTTGGGCCGCTTCCGGCGAGGACACGCTGCGCGGACATTTTCTGCATACGCTGAAAACGCAATATGACACCGCAGATGAGGCACGCCGCCGCACGATCACCTTGGCGGCAAGACTGGTCACAAATCTCATGGACGGACGGGAGGCAGGGATATGAGGATCCTCAAAATGCGTGCCTCCTTCGGCAAGCTGCACGGCGAATTGACCCTCGACGAAGGCTTCAACTGCCTGTGTCTGCCGAACGAGGCAGGAAAATCCACATGGAGCGCGTTTTTGGTCGCCATGCTCTACGGCATCGACACCTCCGAGCGCGCCGGTGCCGCGAATCAGGGCTTGCCCGCAAAGGAGCGCTATAAGCCGTGGGACGGCGGCGCGATGGAGGGCGCGATGGAGCTTTTGTGGAACGGGCGGCATATCACCATCGAACGCACCACAAAGGGACGCGTCCCGATGGGCGTTTTCCGTGCCTACGAAACGAACAGCGGCGCAAGCCTGCCGGAGCTGACAGCGGAAAACTGCGGTCGTACCCTGTGCGGCGTCGAGCGGTCGGTCTTTGAGCGAACCGCGTTCATCCGCCAGCTCGGGCTTGCCGTGACCGGCGATGCCGCGCTGGAACAGCGGCTGAACGCCTTGGTCTCCACGGGCGAAGAGGGCGCAAGATCCTACTCCGAGTTGGAAAAGGAGCTGCGCGCCGTCAAGAATCGGCTCTCGGGGCGCACCGGACGCATCCCGAGGCTGACCGAGCGGGCGCAGACAGTGAAAAAAACGCTGACGGAGCTGCGCACAATGCAGGATGAAGCGCTTGCTCTGACCGCGCAGCGCGAAGAGGCGGCAAAGGAAGCCGCGCATTTGGAAGCCCTGCAAAGACGCATCACCCGCGCACAGAACGCCAAAAAGCGCGTTGCATACAGCGAAGCGGCGCAGAAGCTGCAAGTGCAGGAGCTGCTTTGCAGAAAGCTCTGCGAGACGGTGGAAACGCTGCCGACGGAGCGGGAGCTGCACGATCTGCGGCGGGAGCTGGACGCGGCGGAGAGCACCTTGCAGACTGCAAGGATGGAAGCCGCGTTTTATGTCAGCGATGTGCCGAAGCCCGCAGTGCCGCAGTGCTTTGAAGGTATGGATGCGGAAACCGCGCGGCAAAAGGTGCAGGATGCCGCGCTGGAATATCAGAAGCTGCGCGCCGTCAAGGCGGCGAAAGCCTTTCCCCTTTTGCTGCTTGCCGCCCTGCTCCTTTTGGCGGGCGTGGGGCTGTGCTTTGTCCTGCTGCCGTTGGGGCTTGCCGTCGCAGGCATCGGCGTGCTCTTGCTGTGCGTCTCATCTGTGTATATCACGCGGCGCAAGACCCGCGCGAGGGAGAGCGCGCACAAAGCGGATCTGATCCTATCCCGCTACGGAGTGGAAAACTGCGACGAGCTTGACGCGCTGTCCTCCCGTTACACGGAGACGCTGCAAGCTTACGATGCAGAATGCGCGGAGGCGGAGGCGAAAAAGCAGGCGCTGCAAAAGGCGGTCGAGGACGCTGCCGCGCAGGTAGACGCATTGATCGCAACGACCGCCCGTTTCGCTCCCGACTGCCGCACCGCCCCGGACTGCCGCGTGGCGATCACCGCCGCGCAGCGTGCCCATGAGCATCTTTTGGGCGAGAGCCGCGTTTTGGAGGGACTGCGCAGGCAGTGTGACACCATGCGTTTCCTGCTGGACAAGACGGAGGACGCGGCGGAGGACGCCGAGGCGCTGACCCTTGACGAGACGAAGATCTCTTACGAGCAGCGCCGTGCGGCGGAAAAATGCAGCGATTTGACAACGCGTCTTGCAGCGCTGCGGGGTGCGATCTCCGCGAAGGGCGATCCGGTCGTTTTAGAGGCAGAGTCGGAGCGTTTGCAGGAGGCGCTTGCTCAGGCACGGGAGCAGAGTGATGCCGTTGAGCTGGCGTTGGCTGCGCTGCAAAAGGCGGATGAGGCTCTTCGCTCCCGCTTTGCCCCACAAATTACCGCCGAGGCAGGCGCGATCTTAGCGGAGCTGACCGTGGGCAAATATCCGAGGCTCCTGCTTGCGCCGGATATGCGGCTCTCGGTGCGCGAGGAGACAGGCACGGTCATGCGTCCCGCTGCCGCGATGAGCTGCGGCACTGCGGATCAGATGTACCTCGCCCTGCGTCTTGCCATGTGTCATAAGCTCCTGCCCAACGACGCGCCGTTGGTCTTGGACGACGCACTGGTCAATTTCGACGATACCCGCGCCGCCGCCGCCCTGCGGGTGCTGCGGGAGGAGGCAAAAAATCGGCAGGTGATCCTGTTCACCTGCCGCCGATTGGAGGAAGCGATATAATGTATTTTGATTCACACAGTCATATGGACGACCGCCGCTTTGACGGCGACCGCGAGGAAATCTTTAACGATCTGCAAAACCACGGTGTCGGGCTGCTCATGAACGTCGGCTGCGATTTGGAATCCTCCGAACAGTCCGTCGCACTGGCAGAACGCTATCCCTTTGTCTATGCCGCCGTGGGCAGCCATCCCCACAACGCCGACCGGGTAGACGGCAAGCTGCTCGACCGCTACCGCAGCCTTGCAGGGCATGAGAAAGTGCGCGCCATCGGGGAGATCGGCTTGGACTATCACTATGAGAATGCGCCCCGCGCCCTGCAGATCATCGCGTTTGAGCAGCAGTTGGAGCTTGCCGAGGCGTTAAAGCTGCCTGTCATCATCCATGAAAGGGAGGCGCACGGCGACGCGGTGGAGATCTTGAAACGTCATCCCGACGCGCACGGCGTGTTCCACTGCTTCTCCGGTTCGAAGGAGCTGGCGCTTTGGCTGGTCGAGCGGGGCTGGTACATCAGCTTTACGGGCGTTGTGACCTACAAAAACGCACGCAAAGCCGTCGAAGCGGTGCAGGCGCTGCCACTTGACCGCATTCTGATTGAGACGGACTGCCCTTACATGGCGCCCGAACCCTATCGCGGACGGCGCAACGACAGCCGCTATGTTCCCCTCGTCGCGGCAAAGATCGCCGAGCTCAAGGGCATCTCCCCCGAGGAAGTCGGCAGCATCACCACCGAAAACGCCAAACGCCTGTTTGCAATTCCCTGACCCTTCGTAGGGGCGGCTATCAGCCGCCTGCGTGCAGAGGTCATTGTGAGCACGCACCATGATAAACGAAACATCCGGTGTAGGGCGGGGACATGTCCTAAGCCGGTGCAGGAACTCTCAAGTGCGTACAAACTTACAGCCCGAGATTGCCACGTTGCTGCGCTCCTCGCAATGACAAATGGGGGGTAGCCTTTTTGTGTCATTGCGAGGCGCTTGCGCCGTGGCAATCTCACGGTTGTTTGTACCGTCTGTCGCTTACGCGGTCGGCGGGGGGACGTTTGCGAGCGCCGCCTGCGGCGGGAGAAGCGAGCAAAAAGGA
>CAMAEX010000103.1:0-6700 GCA_945832065.1 uncultured Clostridia bacterium
TTTGCCCACGCAGACAGAGCCGCTGATTCAACAGGACATGTCCCCGCCCTACAATCGCTTTTCACGATTCACTGAATTCCTCCGTAAGGCGCGTCAGGGATGCCGCGCGCTACGGGGTCGGCGGGGTGCCTGCACGCTGGCGGCTGATAGCCGCCCCTACGATTTATAAGGAGTTGCGGGATATGAATAAACAAATGCGCAGCTTGTCTCTGCTATATCGCCTTTTGCGCGGGGAGGCGCTGTCCGTGCGGGCACTGGCGGAGGAGTTCGGGGTGTCCGAAAAGACGATCTCGCGGGATCTTTTTGAATGCAAGGCGTTTTTCTGCGAGTGCCGCGACATTGCGGGAAACGCAGAGCCGGAATATGACCAGCGCACCAAAACCTATCGTCTGTCTCCCGACGATTTTCTGACCAATCAGGAGATGTTCCTGCTGCTGAAGCTGCTTTTGGGCACGCGGGCGTTGAGCCGTGAGGAGCTTTTGCAGCTCGTCGAAAAGCTCAAGCGCTTCACCACGCAGGCAGACCGCGCCTGCTTGGAGGAGATGATCGACGCGGAGCAGCGCTACTATGAGCCGGTGCACCATGACTGCAAGTCCCTCAAGCAGACGTTATGGCAGGTAATGCGCTGCATTGACCGCCGCTGCGAGATCACCATCCGCTATTATAAAATGGATCGTTCGGAGGTTACGCGCCGCATCTGTCCCCTGTCTATTTTGTTCTCGGAATACTATTTCTATCTGATCGCGGTGCGGGCGGACGACGCGGCGCAGAAGCCGATCTATTTCCGCATTGACCGCATTCACGGTATTGTCGAGCATCGGGAGTGCTTTGCGCGCACGCCGCAGCTCCGCTTCAACGAGGGCGCGTTCCGCCGCCGCAATCAGTATATGCTCCCGGGCAAGGAGCGCAGCATTCGCTTTGCCTTTTCCGGCCCCTCCGTGCAGGCGGTTTTGGATCGTCTGCCCACCGCACGCATTGTCGGGCAGGAGGGAAAACGCTATGTCTTGGAGGCAGAGGTCTATGGAGACGGCATTAAAATGTTCCTACTGAGTCAGGGCAGCTGGGTCAAGGTGCTTGCGCCTGCCGAATTCGTCGAGGAAATGCGCAAGGAGATCGACAAAATGCAGGCGAGCTATGTGGAAACGCCGGAATAACGCGAATCACCACACAAAATGGAGGTGCCCATTTTGTGTGGTGATTCGTATGTTATGGCGATGCGCGTCATTGGTCGGTAGTTCCTGCACCGGTTTATGACATATCCCTGCCCTACAGGGGAGAGCCGGGCTGCATGGGAAAAATTCAGATTACAGGGTGGCGGCGAGGACGGCTTTGATGGTGTGCATGCGGTTCTCCGCTTCGTCAAAGACGATGGATTGCTTGCTCTCGAAGACCTCGTCCGTGACCTCCAAGGCATCTAAGCGGAATTTTTCACCGATCTGTCTGCCGATGCCGGTGTTGAGGTCGTGGAAGGCTGGCAGGCAGTGCATGAAGACGGCGTGCTCTCCCGCATTTTCCATCAGCTTTCGCGTGACCTGATAGGGGAGCATCTTCGAAATGCGCTCCTCCCATGCCTCCATCGGTTCGCCCATTGAGACCCATACGTCCGTATAGATGACGTCTGCGCCTGCGGTCGCCTTCATGGGATCGGTCTCGAAGGCAAGCGTTGCGCCGGTCTGCGAAGCGATCTCCTCACAGCGGGCAATCAGGTCGGGATTCGGGAAATAGCCCTCCGGCCCGCAGGCGACAAAGTGCAGCCCTAACTTCGCGCAGCCGATCATCAGGGAATTTGCCATGTTATAGCGGCAGTCACCCATGAAGACGAGCTTCCTGCCCCGCAGCGAGCCGAAATGCTCACGGATGGTCAGCATATCCGCAAGGATCTGCGTGGGGTGGTATTCGTTCGTCAGACCGTTCCAGACAGGCACGCCGGCATGCTTTGCCAGTTCCTCGACGATCTCCTGCCCAAAGCCGCGGTACTCAATGCCGTCATAGAGCCTGCCGAGGACGCGGGCGGTGTCCGCGATGGACTCCTTTTTGCCGATCTGCGAGCCGGTCGGGTCGAGATAGGTCACATGCATGCCGAGATCGTAGGCGGCGACCTCGAAGGAGCAGCGGGTGCGGGTTGAGGTCTTTTCAAAAATCAGCGCGATGGATTTACCCTTGCAGGTGTCGTGCGGGACGCCCGCCTTTTTCTTTGCCTTGAGGTCGGCGGCGAGGTCGAGCAAGCCCGTGATCTCCTCGGGGGTGAAGTCCAGCAGGGTCAGAAAATTCTTGCCTTTCAGATTCATATTGTCCTCCTATTCAGCCGCGCATTCCATCAGCTTCTGCACGGCGGTTTCCAAAAGTTCCATTGGGATATTTAAGGCGGGGAGCAGGCGGATCTTCTGCTTCGCGGTCGTGACCAGCACGCCCTTTTGCAGCGCCAGCTCCGCAAATTCGCGCGCGGGCTTCTCGACCTCCAAGCCGAGCATCAAGCCCATGCCGCTCACGCTTTTGATTCCCTTGCAGCCGGAGAGGGTACGGAAGATGTAATCCGAGCGCTCCCTTACGCCTGCAAGCAGATTATCGTCGATGCGGCTTAGGATATTCACCGCGCCTGCGCAGCAGGTTGGGTTGCCGCCGAAGGTCGAGCCGTGGTCGCCGGGGCGGAAGACCTCCGCCGTCCTCGCGCCGAACAGCGTCGCGCCAATGGGAAGCCCACCCCCCAAGCCCTTCGCTGTGGTGACGATATCGGGCTGCAAGCCGTATTCCATATAGCCGTAAAGGTGTCCGCTGCGTCCGTTGCCCAGCTGCACCTCGTCGGCGATCAGCAGAAGGTCATATGCTTCCGCGATCTCGCGCAGCGTGTCGGCGTAGTCCTGCCCGATGGGCATCACGCCGCCCTCGCCCTGCACCGCTTCGAGCATCAAAGCGGCGCAGTTATGCTCCTTGACGAGCTGCTCCAATTCCTCCCGGTCGCCTGCCGTGGCATAGAGAAAGCCCTCGGGGAGCGGCTGATAGTCCTTATGGTAGACCTCCTGCCCCGTGGCGGCAAGAGTTGCCAGCGTGCGTCCGTGGAAGCTGTGCTTCAGGGTCACGATATTGTAATATTCCGCGCCCTTCTGCTCCGTGCCCCATTTCCTTGCCGCCTTGATGGCGCATTCGTTCGCTTCCGCGCCGGAGTTCGAGAAAAAGACGCGGGACATGCCTGTCCGTTCACAGAGCATCTGCGCGAGGGTTGCCGTGGGCGCGGAATAATAGAGGTTGGAGCAGTGCTGAAATTTGCCGAGCTGCGCGGTCACTGCCGCCTTCCACTGCTCGTCGTTCAGTCCGAAAATATTCACGGCGATGCCGCTGCCGAGGTCGATGTACATTTTGCCGTCCGTATCCCGCACGAGGGAGCCGCTGCCCTCGGAAAGCTCCATCGGGAAACGGTTGTAGGTATGCGCAAGGTAACGGCGGTCCAGCTCCGAAGTATTCATAGCCGCCTCCAAAAGATTTGTTCGCTTCATTATACCGAATCTGCGAATCGGGGTCAAGCCCCAATCCGAGAATTCAGCTTTTCTCGCGTTTTTTTACGAAATAGACCTTTCCTTTGCAGTCTACAGTCATTAAAAGCACTTCCGAAAGCGCACAGTTCCGCTTTTGCAGCTCCTTTTTGATCCACATCTCGTCCCGCTTTGCAATTTGCATATTCTCCCGCATCAGATTGCCGTCGGAGATCAGCGTCACGGGCAGCTCCGTCTCGCTTGCTTGGATGCCCGCGTCCCTTGCCGAGGCGGGACGATCCTTGGCATAGAGCAGCGTTGAGAGCTGCCCGTTCGTCTCCAAGATCGCGAATTTGACCTCCGACAGATCGAAAATCTCCTGCTCCCGCAGGTGCATGGTCAGCTCGTCTAAATTGACATGGGTTTGGCGAAGATTCTTTTCCAGAATCCGCCCGTTTTCAATGAGAATCACCGGCTTGCCGCACAGCAGACGACGCACACGGATGGAGCGGAACATCAAAAACGCCATCAGCATCTCCGCTGCGATGACCAGCCCGATGGGGACAAGACCGTGCAGAATGGAGCGGTCCGGCTCCTCCATCGGGATGGTCGCGAGGTTTGCCAACAGCATCGTCACGACGAATTCCGAAGGCTCCATCTCTCCAATCTGACGCTTGCCCAAAAGCCGCACCGTCACGATCAGCACCATATGAAACAGCACGGTTCGCCAGATCATCGTCCACATACGCCATCGCCTCCGGCGCATAGTTTGCGCGGCGATCGGCGGAATTATACGCGAAAAAGGAAAAATGAAAATCGAAAATGATAAATCTGTCGTTAATTTGTATAAATTTTCCTGCCGGAAGAAGGAGAGGTTTGTGGACGCCTATGAAATATTCAAAAAGACTTGCAATTTCGAAGTTAATCCGTTACACTGTTACAATCACGGATAAAAAAACGATTTGGAGGGATAAAAATGAAGAAGATCAGCGAGCTATTCGGTGAGAATGTGTTCAGCAAGGCAGTGATGCGCGAGCGTCTGCCCCGTGAGGTCTATCAGGAGGTCGTCAATGTTGAGCAGAACGGCGGACAGATCTCCATGGCGGCTGCCGATGTTGTCGCAAAAGCCATGATGGAATGGGCGGTTGAAAAGGGCGCGACCCATTATACCCACTGGTTCCAGCCGCTGACGGGCATCACGGCGGAAAAGCATGACTCGTTTCTCTCCCTGCCGGACGAGCAGGGCAGAGTCATTCTGAAGCTGACGGGCAAGCAGCTTATCATGGGTGAGCCGGATGCATCCTCCTTCCCCTCGGGTGGTCTGCGTGCGACGCACTATGCCCGAGGTTATACCGCATGGGATATCACCTCGCCTGCCTTTGTCAAGGAGATGTCCTGCGGAACGATCTTGTGCATTCCGACGGTTTTCGTCTCTTATTCGGGCGAAGCGCTGGACAACAAGACGCCGCTGCTGCGCTCCATGCAG
Source organism: uncultured Clostridia bacterium (assembly GCA_945832065.1). Taxonomy (GTDB): domain Bacteria; phylum Bacillota; class Clostridia; order Oscillospirales; family Oscillospiraceae; genus JAZOXB01. Next base: position 4,954 of record CAMAEX010000103.1, read on the forward strand.
GCGCTGTCCCAGCACGCGCTGCGCATCCTGCGGCTGTTCGGCGACACGACTGCGAAAAAGGTCGTCCCCTCGGTCGGCGCGGAGCAGGAATATTTCATTGTTGACCGTCAAAAGTACTTACAGCGCCGCGACCTTATTTATACCGGCAGAACGCTCTTCGGCGCGCCCGCGCCCAAGGGACAGGAGCTGGAGGATCAGTATTTCGGCGTCATCCGCGAGCGCGTCGGCGCGTTTATGGCGGAGCTGAATCATGAGCTGTGGAAGATGGGCATCACCGCCACCACCCAGCACAACGAGGTCGCGCCCGCGCAGCATGAGTGCGCTCCGATCTTCAGCACCTGCAATGTCGCGGTCGATCAGAACCAACTGATGATGGAGACGATGAAGCGCGTTGCCTCCAAGAACGGCTTGGTATGCCTGCTGCATGAGAAGCCCTTCGCGGGCGTGAACGGCTCGGGCAAGCACAACAACTGGTCCATCGCCACGGACACGGGCGAGAACCTGCTCGACCCCGGCAAGACCCCGAATGACAACCTGCAATTCCTTTTGGTGCTCTCCTGCATCATCAAGGCGGTTGACCGCCATGCGGACCTCCTGAGAATGTCCACCGCCTGCGTCGGCAACGATCTTCGTCTCGGCGCGGACGAGGCGCCTCCCGCCATTATCTCCATTTTCCTCGGCAATCAGCTGGAGGATGTCGTGGAGCAGATCGTCGAAAACGGCACGGCTGCCGGCTGCATCGCGGGCGGTCAGCTCGACACGGGCGTTTCGACCCTCCCGCTCATTGACAAGGACGCGACCGACCGCAACCGTACCTCTCCCTTTGCCTTCACGGGCAACAAGTTCGAGTTCCGCATGGTCGGCTCCTCTGACTGCATCGCAAACGCCAACACCGTCCTCAACACGATCGTCGCCGAGGCATTCAGCGAGGCGGCGGATGTCCTGGAGCAGAGCGACGATTTGGAGACTGCCGCAAACCATTTGATTGCGGAGAACCTGCGCAATCACAGCCGCGTTGTGTTCAACGGCAACGGCTACAGTCAGGAATGGGTCGAGGAGGCAGCACGACGCGGTCTGCCGAATCTGCCGAGCATGGTGTCCTCCGTGCCGAGTCTGACGACGGAGAAGGCAATCGCTCTGTTTGACAAATTCGGCGTGTTTACCAAGGCGGAGCTGGAATCCCGCAGCGAGGTCATGTACGAGACTTATGCCAAGGTCACGCTGATCGAGGCGCGCACGATGCTCCATATGGCGTCGAAGCATTACATCCCCTCCGTTGTGCGTTATTCGGCGCGTCTGGCGGACTCTATCTGCAAGGTGCGCTCCGCCTGTCCGGAGGCGGATACCGCCGTACAAGAGGAGCTTTTGAAGGAGACGAGCACCCTTCTGACCGAGGCGAGAGCAGCGCTGAAGCGTTTGGAAGCCGCCGTCGCCGAGAGCAACGAGTTAGACTGCGTGTGCGAAATGGCGAACTTCTGCCACGACACCGTCGTACCCGCGATGCACGCCCTTCGGACGCCGATCGACAAGCTGGAGCTGATCGTCGATAAGGCGATCTGGCCCGTCCCGACCTACGGAGATCTGATGTTTGAGGTATAATGGAATATGAATCAGAGCGCCTCCCTGCGAACAGACCCGCAGGGAGGCGCTTTTTGAAAAGCGAATTCGATTGGCTGAGGACGAACGGTGATGGACTGATACTGAAAACCGATTAAAATATTCATTTCAATCGGTTTTCAACGCCGTA
>CAMAEX010000104.1:0-6681 GCA_945832065.1 uncultured Clostridia bacterium
CGTGCGTACACTGGAAAAGGTGCGTGATAACCCATCGCAATCGAAGCTGAAGGGTACGGAGGCGCGGCGGGCAAACGTGATCAATGTTTATCGCGCTGTCGAACCGGAGCATTTTTTGAACAGACGCATACTCCTAATCGACGATATTATGACCACCGGTGCAACGCTCAGTGAATGCAGCCGTATCCTTCTGACGGCAGGTGCATCAAGTGTGCTATGCGCGACGGTGGCAGCAACACAACTTTCGAATAACTGACGGTAGGTGTAACAGATGTTTTTGTTTTCTAAGGATTTAGGTATTGACCTCGGCACATCCAATGTTTTGATTTATGCAGCGGGAAAGGGCGTGGTGCTCCGTGAGCCGGCGGTGATTGCGTTGGATAAGAATACCGGAAAGGTTTTGCAGGTGGGTGCGGCTGCGAGAAATATGCTTGGAAGAACGCCGGGCAATGTTGTAGCGATCCACCCGCTGCAAGACGGCGTGATCTCCGACTATGAGCTGACGGCGCGGATGCTTACAGAGATGATACGCTGCGTGATGAAGCATGCCATTATCAAGCCCCGCATGATCGTGAGCGTACCGAGCAGCATTACGGAGGTCGAGGAACGCGCTGTGATACAGGCGGCGATGGAAGCGGGCGCAAGACGCGTTTACCTGATCGAGGCGCCTTTGGCGGCAGCCCTCGGCGCACATTTGGATATTACCGCGCCGGAGGGACACATGGTGGTGGATATCGGCGGCGGTACGACGGATATCGGCGTGCTGACAATGAACGGTGTTGCGCAGTCCTCCTCGCTGAAGATTGCGGGCGCGGAATTTGACGAGGCGATCATCAAATTTGTCCGAAAGCGTTTCGGCATTGTGATCGGCGCGAATACTGCCGAGGAGATCAAGCTGACGATCGGCTGTGTTTTGCCGCGACCGGAGGTTCAATCCATGTGCGTGAAGGGAAGAGACTTGAAAACCGGACTTGCGCGAGAGATCACCGTGACCTCCGAGGAGATCGTTGAAGCGCTGAAACGCCCTGCGCGCCAAATCGCCGACAAGGTACTTGATGTTTTGGAGCAGACAACGCCGGAGCTTGTTGCGGATATTTCCAAAAACGGCATCGTACTGACCGGAGGCAGCAGCCAGCTTTACGGTTTGGATCTGCTCTTGCAGGAGCGCACGGAGATCAAATGCATGGTTGCCGACGATGCGGATTCCTGCGTTGCCTACGGCTGCGGAAAGAGCCTCGCATGGATCAATCATATGCAGGAGGATACCATCAACATTGCAAGACGCAGACTCCTGAGCGAATAAAAGAGAAAAAGAGGAGATGAGCCCTTATGTCCGCATGGGATAATCAAGACAGACCGAGAGAACATCGAGCGACTCCTTTTGATTTTGACGCGAAATGGGATGCGGAGGAGGCGCTGCGACAGCGGGAGCAGTCCCATCGTCCCGCCTATGAACAGCAAAGCACATCAACGCCTCCGCGTGAAAGACCGGTGACGCAGGAGCGACGCACACAGTCTCGAAGCCAGCAGACGCGCCGTCCGGCGGGAAAACGAAGAAAGAAGAGAAGAGCAAACATTCGCGGATGGCTGATCCTGATCGCGTTTGCGTTAGCTGCGCTTTTGGTGCTCAGCGGGCTGATTTATCTGGTGGTCGGAGCGATCCTGCCCGAAAGTGCGCCGCCCGAGACGACCACGGAGCCGACGGAATCGACCGTGCCGCGAGAAGAGATCATTGCCGGTCTGCTTGCGCGAAGCGACCGCCTTGCAGCAGGCTATGACTATGATGGTGCGATCGCAGTTCTGTCGGAATACGGCGTAGATTGGATGCAGCAACCGGAGCTTTCGGAGGCAAATGACCGTTACCTTGCAGAAAAGGCAAAGACAGTGCGTTGGGCGGATACCACGCAGATCACGCATATCTTTTTCCATAGCTTGATCGTGGATACCGACCGTGCCTTTGACGGTGAGTATACGGAAAACGGCTATAATCAGTATATGGCTACCACGGCGGAATTCCGCGCGATTTTGAACGAGCTGTACCGGAGAGGGTATGTCCTCGTCCGCATCCATGATATCGCCGTGCCGACGACGGATGAAAGCGGTAACACCGTCTATACACAGGGAGAGATCTATCTTCCGCCCGGAAAGACACCGATTGTTCTCTCGCAGGACGATGTGAATTATTACGAGTATATGGTCGATGGCAACGGAGACCGCGTCCCGGACGCAAAAGGCGACGGCTTTGCCAATAAGCTCGTGATTGGGAGCGACGGACATCCGACCTGTGAGTATATCCGTGCCGACGGAGAGACGGTGTTCGGCGAATACGATGTTGTGCCGATCCTGGAGGCATTTATTGAAGAGCATCCCGATTTCTCCTACCGAGGCGCACGCGGCATCCTTGCGCTGACAGGCTATGAGGGCGTGTTCGGCTACCATACGCATCCCGAATGGGAGAGCATCCTCGGAAACGATGCGTATCAGCAGGAGATCCGTGACGCGCAGGCGCTGACAAAGTGCCTAAAGGAGCATGGTTGGGAGATCGCAAGCCACAGCTATGCCCACTTCGGCTACGGCAATCACGATTCGGATGAGATCGCTTCCGATGTGCAGAAATGGGAAAATCAGGTGCAGCCTGTCGTAGGGGATACGGATATTTTTATCTATCCTTACGGAAGCGACATCGCGGGTGTCGAAAAGTATTCCGGCGCGAAGTTTGAGGCGTTGTACAACGCGGGCTATCGGTTCTTCTGCAATGTGGATTCCACGCAATACTGGGTGCAAATTCACGATACTTATGTCCGTCAGGGACGGCGCAATATCGACGGCTACCGCATGTGGTGGGATCCGGAGCTGCTGGATGACCTGTTCGAAGTAGAAAAGATTTTTGATCCTGCCAGACCGACACCGGTGCCCTCAATCGTCTAACAGCCCGCATTGGCTGTTGTGTTTGTACAGCGCGTTTTCGTGCTGGCTTGCAAAAACGGCGATTCGCGATACTGTCAAAATATAAAAATGGTTCCGATCTCCTTGGGAATTGTGGAGATCGGAACCTTTTTGCTTCCGTAACCGTTGACGCTTACCCGCCGAGGTAGGCTTTTTTCACCAGCTCGCTCTGGGCAAGCTCGGCACCTGTGCCGGAGAGGGTGATATTGCCTGTTTCGAGCACATAAGCGCGGTCGGCAATATCCAACGCCATACCGGCGTTTTGCTCGACGAGGAGAATGGTGGTACCCGCCTTGCGCAGTTCACGGATGATGTCGAAGATCTGCTCCACAAGGATCGGAGCAAGTCCCATGGAGGGTTCATCCAGCATCAGCAGCTTCGGCGAGATCATCATCGCTCTGCCCATGGCAAGCATCTGCTGCTCGCCGCCGGAGAGTGTACCTCCGATCTGCTTACGCCGTTCCTTTAACCGCGGAAAATGTTGAAATACATTATCCAGTGCATCGCTGATATCGCCCTTGCGCGTAAAAGCGCCCATTTCCAAATTCTCCTGCACCGTCATTTGCAGGAAAATATGCCGTCCTTCCGGTACATGGGCAAGCCCCTGCGAGACGAGCTTGTGCGCCTCAATATGCGTGATGTCTTTGTCGAGAAACTCGATCTTTCCGGTCTTCGGGTGCATCAGACCGGAGACGGTTTTCAGTGTGGTGGACTTTCCGGCGCCGTTTGCGCCGATCAGGGCTACGGTTTCGCCCTCGTTCACCTCAAAGGAGATGCCTTTGATCGCGTGGATCGCGCCGTAATAGACTTGAATGTTCTCAACCTTCAGCAGCATGTGCGGCAGCTCCTTTCTTTCCCAAATAGGCTTCAATGACAACGGGGTCGTTGCAGATCTGCTCCGGGGTACCCTTGGCAATGATCTTTCCGTAGTTTACGACTGCAATGCCCTCACACACGCCCATGACCAGATTCATATCATGCTCGATCAGCATAACGGCAATCTCGAAGGTGTCGCGAATGCGCACGATCTGCTCCATCAGCTCCGCAGTTTCCGAGGGATTCATACCTGCCGCCGGCTCGTCAAGGAGGATGATCGCGGGATTTGTCGCAAGCGCACGCACGATCTCCAAGCGCCGCTGTGCACCGTAGGGGAGGGAATCGGCACGGAGCTGCGCCATATCCGCCATGCCCATAAAATCAAGCAGCTCAAGGCAGCGTTCCCGCGCCTTTTTCTCGGCTTTATAGTAGCCGGGCGTGTGCAGCAGGGAGCTTGCAAAGGAACACTTGATACTGTTATGCAGACCGACCTTCACATTGTCGATGACGGACATACCACCGAACAGACGGATGTTTTGGAAGGTACGCGCAATGCCGAGACGATTGACCTGCGCGGTCGTCATGCCCTTTGTGTCGATCCCTCGCAGCAGGATCGAGCCGCGTGTTGGCTGGTAGACGTTGGTCAAGAGGTTAAAGATGGTGGTCTTGCCTGCGCCGTTGGGACCGATCAGACCCGCGATTTCCGTCGGACCGATGGCAAGCGTGAAGGAATCCACCGCAGTCAGACCGCCGAAATCAATGCCGAGATTACGAATGTCCAGAACGGGCTGCCTGCCGATATCGCGTTCGGGGATGATGACATCGGTCGGCAGCGGAACCATTTTTGTTTGGCTCTTATGGCTCATTTCGACGCCTCCTTTCGGGAGAAGAGACTGCGAAGCTTCTGCGTGCAGGAGAGCTTGAATTGCTTCACGCGAGCATTTGCATTGAGCAGCATCACAAGGATCAGCACTACGGCGTAGATCAGCATACGATAATCATCAAATCCGCGCAGCAGCTCAGGCAGGACGGTGAGCAGGGCAGCGGCGATGATGGAGCCGCGCAGATTGCCCATGCCGCCGAGGACGACCATGACAAGCACGCTGATCGAGGTGTTGAAATTGAACTTCTTTGCCTCTACGGTGGAGTAATTCATCGCGAAGAGGACGCCTGCCATGCCCGCGAGGATCGCGGAGATTACAAAGGCTTTCATCTTATACGCTGTCAGATTCAGACCGACGGATTCGGCGGCAATGGGGTTGTCGCGGATCGCCTTGATCGCGCGACCTTCCTTGCTATGGACGACATTCATAATGACGATCAGCGTAAAGAGTACCAATCCGATGCCCAAACCAAAGGTAGAGAGTTTTCCGGGAACGCTCGCGCCCTGCGGTCCGGCGATGATATAATTGCCGCCGACATCTGCAGAACTGAACATAGAGAACTGCAGCGCGCCGTCTTCCAGCTTCACATACAGGCAATCGAGAACATTGCGAATGATCTCGCCGAAAGCCAATGTGACGATGGCAAGGTAATCGCCGCGCAGGCGCAGGACGGGAATACCGATCAGAAAACCGGCAATGCCTGCCATAATGCCGCCAATCAACATGGTGACGATCATTAAAAGAATGGGAGAGGTAATATACTGCTGAAAATAAGCCACGGCAGCTACGCCGGAGAAAGCGCCGATGCTCATAAAGCCTGCGTGACCGAGACTTAATTCTCCCAAAATACCGACGGTCAGGTTGAGCGACAGCGCCATGACGATGTAAACGCAGATGGGAACGAGTTGCCCGCTGAAGCTACGGCTGAGCACGTTGCCTTCGTTCAGAACAAAGAGAACAGCAAAGGCGACGATCACCATAGCAAGCGTAATGAGGTTTTGACGAGAGGTTTTTGATTTCCAAAGACGCATTACAATCACCTCATACTTTCTCGGTGACCTTCTTGCCAAGCAGTCCGTTCGGCTTCACAAGAAGAATGATGATCAGCACCGCAAACACAATGGCGTTGCCAAGCTCCTGACTGATGTAGGCTCTGCCGAAGATCTCAATGATGCCGAGCAGCAGACCGCCCACAAGTGTTCCCGGGATGGAGCCGATGCCGCCAAGCACCGCTGCGGTAAAGGCCTTGATGCCCGGAATGGAGCCGACGGTCGGATTCAGCACGGGGTAGGTCGAGCAGTAGAGCACGCCTGCCACCGCCGCGAGGGCGGAGCCGATGGCAAAGGTGATCGTGATCGTGCGGTTGACGCTGATGCCCATCAGCTCAGCGGCATCACGGTTTTCCGAAACAGCGCGCATTGCCTTGCCGGTTTTCGTTTTGCTTGTGAACAGGGTCAAGCCGATCATGATGACGATACAGGTCAGAACGCTGATGAGCATCTCCCCGGTGATCGTCAGCTTGCCGCCGAACAGGTGCAGGGGAGGAAAGCTCACGATGGAGGGATAGACCTTTGTATTTGAGGTCCAGATCAAAAGCGCGGCGTTTTGCAGCAAATAGCTCACGCCGATTGCCGTAATCAGCACCGCAAGGGAAGCAGACGCTCGCAGAGGACGGTAAGCCAAACGCTCGATCACGATGCCGAGAATGGTGCAGACTGCCATTGCAATCGCAAGCGCCAGCAGCGGCGGTGTGCCGAGGGAGATAATGCTGACATAAGAAACATATGCGCCGACCATGATCACATCGCCGTGCGCAAAATTCAGCATCTTAGCAATACCGTAAACCATAGTATAGCCGAGGGCGATGATCGCGTATATGCTGCCCAGCCCAAGACCGTTGATGAAATTTGATAAAAATGCCATAAAATAGCCTCCCGCTTTTTATAGTAACAGAGGTCATTTTTACAACCACGCCCCTCACGGAGCATTCCGCGAGGGGTGATGGATTCTGAGGAATCAGCCTGCGCTTACATAC
>CAMAEX010000105.1:0-6664 GCA_945832065.1 uncultured Clostridia bacterium
ATTCTGAACCGTATTTGCAGCGTTTATGTGGGCTTCTTCCGCGGGACGCCGATCGTGGTGCAGCTTCTGCTGGGCTACTATGTGCTGCTGCCTGCGCTGGGGCTGAATTATCCGGCGCTCTACGTCTGTATTGTCATCTTCGGTCTGAATTCAAGCGCTTATGTTTCGGAGATCATGCGCAGCGGCATTTCCTCCGTGGACGGGGGACAGATGGAAGCGGGCAGAGCGCTCGGTCTGCCGTATTCAACCGCGATGCTGCGCATTGTGATCCCGCAGGCGGTCAAAAATATCCTGCCGACGCTCGGCAACGAGTTTATCTCGCTCATCAAGGAGACTTCGGTTGTGAGCTTTGTCGGCACGCTGGATATCTATGTTGCGTTTAACGCCATCGGGACGAACAGCTATGAATTTATGGTGCCCTATTTGGCAATGGCGATCATTTATATCCTGCTGGTTGCGGCGGCGACCGCACTTGTGAAGCTGATGGAAAGGAGGCTGGCAAGAAGTGATCGAAATGTCTCATCTCACTAAGAAATTCGGCGACCTGACCGTTTTGGACGATATCAGTCTGAAGGTCGATGAGGGGGAGCGCCTCGCGATCATCGGCGGCTCAGGCAGTGGCAAAAGCACGCTCCTGCGCTGCATAACCTGCATGGAGGATCCGACTTCCGGCTCAATCTATTTTGAGGGAGAGGATCTGGCGGACTGGAATGTGGATATCAACCACGCGCGCCGCAAGATCGGCATGGTGTTTCAGCAGTTTAACCTGTTCAATCACAAGACCGTCCTGCAAAACATCACCCTTGCGCCGATCCGCCTCAACCTTTCCGATTTGCGCGCGGCGAAACGGAAGAACCTTTGGTACCGAATCAGCAATCCCTTCCGGAAGCAGAAAAAGGCGCTGCTGCCATTAACGCAGACGAAGAAGGAGATCAAGGAAGATGCGGAGAAGACCGCCTTTGACCTCCTGCGGAAGATCGGCTTGGAGGATAAGGCGGATGCCTACCCCTCTACGCTCTCCGGCGGACAGAAGCAGAGAATCGCGATCGTCCGCGCGCTGGCGATGCATCCGAAGCTCATGCTCTTTGATGAGCCGACGAGTGCGCTTGACCCGGAGATGGTGGGGGAGGTACTCGACCTCATCAAGCGGCTGGCGGACACCGGCATGACGATGATCATTGTCACCCATGAGATGCGCTTTGCCCGCGAAGTCTCGACCCGTGTCTTGTTTGTGGACGGCGGCAAGATCGTCGAAGACGCGCCGCCGGAGGAATTGTTTGAGCATCCGAAAAACGCACGCTTGCAGGAATTCCTTTCAAAGGTGCTGTAAGGCTATTCGTCGAATATAGAAAACTCCCGACTGGATCAGGAATCCGATCGGGAGTTTTTTACAGTACAGGGCAGATCAGCGTCTGTAGTATACTGTTAAATATAAAACTTTATAAAGAAGCTTCGTCGGCGGATCGTAGGGCACGACGACTCGGCTGCGCAGCCGTTCGCGACGAAGGAGCGCTACGGATGCGGCGTACCCCCTGCGGGTATTGCGGGTATTGCGGGTATTGCGGGTATTGCGGGTGCGCACCCTACGGCGTACTGCTTCCGATCTCAAGGGTCCGCATTTCAGAAAGTAAAGTTTTAGTCTTAACAGCCTACTACTACATTGGTATATCTAAAAATTTATGAAAAAACTTTACCGCAGGGAAGTACCTGTACGAGATTGCCACGGGCGCAAGCGCCCTCGCAATGACAAAAAGGGGAACTTTCTATGTCATTGCGAGGAGCGTAGCGACGCGGCAATCTCGTGTAGGAACTACCAAGTGCGCACATACTTGTGCATTCCCCCTGTCTGCCGCTTCGCGGTCGGCTGGGGGACGCTTGCGAGCGCCGCCTGTGGCGGAGAAAGCGAGCAAGAAGGAGTGGCAGAATCAAGGCGACTGACAAGTGGGCTTTGCCCACGCAGACAGAGCCGCTGATTCAACAGGACATGTCCCCGCCCCATAGGGGCTTATCTGGAGAAAATGATCCTTTCACTTTTGAACATCCGTGTCAGCACAAGGGCACCGAGCAGGGCATATATAAGGTTGCTTCCGACTGTGAGCAGCAGATGCAAGGCGGAGATGTCGAAGGTTAGAATGCTCACCATGCTCTGCACAGAGTTATACAGCGGAATCAGATAAACAGCGCTGCTACCGCTGGCGTCGTTGCCGAACATTGCGGTGATGCCCAGGAACATGACCACGAGCATCAGCGGCATGACCAAGGTTTGCGCTTCTTTCATGGTCTTTGCAAAGGCGGAGACGATGGAGATCAGCGCGACGAGCAGCAGAACGGTCGAGGCAATTACCGCAGCCAAAAGGAGGTAGTCGCCTGCGGAATACAGGCTGCCGGAAATGCTGCCCGCGCCGCCCATCAGCTTCGGGAGCGAGAGTATTGTGCCGATTGCGCTCGACGCGGCGGAGAGCAGAGCGATCACGGACAGCGCCATGATCTTGGCAAGGGCGATCTGACTTCTGCTGACGGGCGTAATGAGCAGAGTGGCGATGGTGCCGCGCTCCTTTTCGCCCGCGATGGCCTCCGGCGCGACTGCCATGCAGCCTGAGAAGAGGAATATCATCAAAAGCATCGGCAGCATCATGGAGAAGAAACTGCTTGTCTCATCCGTATCGGAGGCAAGGTCGTATCCTACGCCGCCTGCGTTGACATCGAATTTATTGCAGAGCGTTGCCTCGTAGCCGCTGAACAGCTCCTCCAACAGCAGATATGCTGCCTGTGAATCCGATGAGGTGGAGTTATAATAGATCGCAACATTCGGCGCGGCAGAGGAGCCGACTTCGTAGTCGCTGACCGCCGCGTCAAAATCCTCCGGGAAAACGACGACGGCATCCAGTTCCTGTGCGCTGACGGCATCCATCGCGTCCTCCTTTGCAGCAAAATTTGCTAACCGAACGGACTGCGAAAGCATCGGTTCGACGGCATCGGAGGAACCAAATACCGCGACGAGCGGCGGTGTCGTCTCGTCTGCGGAGAAGTTGCTCATGATCGCGCTGCCCATCAAGCTGTAAAGCAGATAGATCATCAGTCCGGGCAGGAGCACCGTGCTGAAAACCATACGCTTATCACTAAAGAAGCGGGCAAGCTCTTTTTTGAAGATTGTAAGCAAACCATTTCTCATCTTCCGACACCTGCCGTTTCCGCATAGAGGTCGAAGAAACGATCCTCCAAGCTTTTTCCCGCGCAGACTGCCGCAAGCGTGTCGCAAAGCACCATTTTTCCGCCGATCAGTACGCCCACTCGGTCGCAGACCTTTTCGATCAGGCTGAAAATGTGCGTTGAGATCAAAATGGTCTTGCCGCGCTGCTTCAGCTCCAGTAGGTAATCCGTCACGACCTTTGCCGTCAGCACGTCCAACCCGTTGGTCGGCTCGTCAAAGATGATGACATTGGGGTCGTGGACGATGGAGACGGCAATAGAGACCTTCTGCTTCATTCCCTGAGAGAGATCGGCAAGCTTCGTCTGCGCAAATGCGTCGATGCCAAAGCGGGAAAACAGCGCCTGCTTGCGACTTTCCCGGACATCGGGCGCGATGCCGTGCAGGTCGGAGAAATAGTTGAACAGGTAGTCCGGCGTAAAGCAGTCCTCCAATTTCAATTCACCTGTCAGAAACGCGAGCTTGGAGCGAACCTCCGTCTCCTGCGTTACGATGCTTGCGCCGTCTAAAAACGCGTCGCCGCCGTCAGGACGGAGCAGAGTCGCGAGAATGCGCATCGTGGTCGTCTTACCTGCGCCGTTCGGACCCAGCAGCCCGAAGATCTCCCCGCGATAGGCGCAGAAGGAGATGTCATTTACAGCATGGCGTATCTTTTCTCCGGTTTTTTCCAGCCTCTGCTGCTTTGCCGAGAGACGGAAGCTTTTGGACAGATGTTCAACGCGTAAGATTTCTTCCATAGGAATTCCTTTCATTTGATCGGGTTTTCGGCGATATATCGGTCTAAGAGTTCAGCAGCATCGCCGCAGAGCAGCTTACAGGGGCGCTTTTTATAATACTCCGCTGTACGAGCCTCCGGCGCAGCGCCTGCCGTGGTCTGCACGCCCGCAAGCAGCTCGCGGCAGAGATAGGATCCGTTCTTTTCGCGAAAATGGGCAGCAAGCGCCTGAATCCTTGCGTAATGTACGGCTTTTTCCGGTTGAGATTCGGTCGTATTGCCGCCGTAGAGCAGCCCGGCGACCATGAACATGCCGCTGACCGCGCCGCAGACCTCGCGCAGTCTGCCCATTCCGCCGCCAAAGGAGGAGGCAAGGGAGAGTGCGGTCCTTTCCTCCAAACCTGTCAGGTCGGAAAAGGCGAGCAGGACGGCTTGGGCGCAATTATAGCCGTTTTCAAAATTTTGTTCGGCAAGTGCACGGTGTGTCATTACCCTTCCTCCTTCGGGAAAACGATGCCGTTGAATTTTAGCATATAACGGATCGGGTAATAGCCGCGCAGATAGTTGCGGTCAAACCAGTCGAAGGTAGCTTCAGGCAGGTGCACAAGCTCCGGCGCGTCGCAGCGGAACAGCTCAAAGGTCGTTTGATCTCCGCAGATCAAGGCGGCGATCAGCTCCTTTTGCCCCTCTGCGGCGAGACGATCCAAACAGGCATCCATCAGCGTGACGCAGATCAGCTCCTCCCGGGTGCCCCGCGTGGGTTTTGTGGCGAACCAGTAGAGGAAATCCGCCTGCGTGAATGCCCTGCGCGCTGTGACGAGGGCGAGCTTTTGAAATTCCTCCTCTGCGCCGCGCTTTAAGACATCAATGAGATAATACAGCAGCTTCTCGTCTAAACAGCAGCAGTCCAGCAGCACCTCGTAGGCGCTGCGCGGTCCGTCCGGCTCGTCGATCTGCGGCGGCTCGGAGAGATCGGGGGCAGCATCGGGTGCGGGTTCTTCGACCATGGCGCTCAGTGCAGCAAGAAGATCCTCCTCGCGATAGTCGGTGTAAACCTCCTCAGGAAGGGTCAGACCATCCTGTGCGGCGCAGCGGCGGACGAACTCCGGAACGCCCATTGTCTGAATCTGCGCTTGCAGCTCTGCGGCGCGCGGCATCGGTTCCGTTTCATGCAGTTCAATGCCCTCCGGCGCAGTGCGCGTACCGTCGGCAAGTGCTTGTAAATATGTAAAATAATGCTCTATCAGCGTCATTGCATACCACCTCATCATAATACTAACACATTTGTCACGGAAATGCAACTGTCCTTTGACTTCAATTTTTCCTGCTGGTATAATATGCTTGACAGAATACAAAGATGGGGTGAGCACCATGAAAATCAAGATCACTGCCGACAGTACCTGCGACCTCTCGCCGGAGCTGGTTCGGGAAAATGATATTACGATCATTCCGCTGTATGTGAATAAGGCCGGTAAGAGCTTCCGTGACGGAGTGGATATTGTCCCTGCGGATATTTTTGCCCATGTCGCTGCGGGCGGGGAGCTTTGCAGCACCTCTGCCGTTCCGCTCGGTGAGTACGAGGAGCAGTTTAAAAAGAATCTTGAAGGCTATGACGCGTTGGTGCATATCTCCATCGGCTCCGGCTTCTCGGTCACACATCATAACGCCTGCCTCGCGGCGGAGGATATGCCGAATGTACGCGTCATTGATTCGCGCAATCTATCTACCGGTCAAGGACATTTGGTTTTGGAGGCATGCCGTCTTGCGAAGACAGCGACCGACTTGGACGAGATGAAAGCGGAGCTGGATGAGATCGCCACGCGCATCGACGCGAGCTTCCTGCTCGATCGTTTGGATTACATGGTCAAGGGCGGACGCTGCTCCTTTGTGACCGCGCTGGGTGCAAATCTGCTGAAGCTCAAGCCCTGCATCGAGGTCGTGGATAACAAGATGATCGTCGGTAAGAAATACCGCGGCAATTACGCCAAATGTATGGAACGCTATGTGCGCGACCGTTTGGAAAATGCGGAGGACATCCTGGCGGAGCGTATCTTTGTTACACACACGCCTGTTGCGCCGGAGGTTAGTGAAACGGTTCACAGGACGGTGCGCGAGTGCATGAGCTTCGAGCACATCTATGATACCATCGCCGGCTGTACAGTCTCCTGTCACTGTGGCGAGGGCACGCTTGGCGTTCTCTACATTCATAAGAATAAAGATGAACCATAAAAAATCTCCCGCCATTTACACGGGTGCTCATAAGACAGTAATTCTAAAAATTACGACTGGGGCATCTGTCATGCAGGGTTGGCAACGAAATAACGGGTATCCGGTGAGCGCCGGATACCCGCTATTTTTTTGCAGTTACGAAAAGCAATGGATTTATTCACAGCTTTCAGCTATAATGTTCTTAAATCAATCCTATCCCATCCATTCCGAGATTTTTTCAAAAAATCTCAAAAAAGTTTGAAAGTATTGGAACAATTCGGCCCTTCTCATGCCATATATAGTAGCGGGCTGAATGCAGAAGCGATTGGAGGTGGCGTTGATGGACAAGCAGACAGGCCCGAACGATTTTCTTGTGGTGCTGCCCGGTGAGATCATCGAGATACCGCAGGACAGCGACAAGTCATGACTGACCCTGTTTTACAGCCTACCGAGGGAACTTGCGGAAAAGTGGAAGCCAGCCTACGATCTGCCCCGCTGCCCCTATGAAGTTCTGAGGACGGACAAGTATGACC
>CAMAEX010000106.1:0-6612 GCA_945832065.1 uncultured Clostridia bacterium
AAACGGTGTTGTACCAAGTACCAAGTACCAACAAGCAACGAACCTGTCCGTGCAGGTTCCACTTGTTAGGGGAATTTACCCCTAATACCCCGCCAGGAGGGCAAACAATGTATTAAATCAGTTTATCAGCTGTCATAGGCATCGTGCTGATATGCCTGTTCGGATCAACTAGCTGCAGGCAGGAATAAAGCCAGCCATGGACTGAGGCTAAAGCCAATGTTTGAGGCTGGCTTTTTGCTTTGCTGATCCATTCTTTTGAGATCGGTATTTGGTCAAAGCCAATGGGTATAAAAGATTATTCCTTTGCTACTTGACAGTTGAATACAGTTGTATTACAATGAAAATATAGTCAAAAAAGGAGGGATCCGGATGGAAGAACCGAAGCTGGAAATTAAGCCTAAGAAATACACTGCGGAGTCTGCCATCGTGTCGATGCGGATCCCGAAGGATATGATCCGTGACCTGGACGCCGTTGCCGCCAAGACCGGGCGGACGCGGAATGAGATCATTGCAATGAGCTTGGAATTTGCGCTGGATCATATGGAGATCCGCGAGAAAGAAAAATAACGGAGGGAAGCAACATGGCGATCATCAAATGTAAAATGTGCGGCGGGGATATCGAGCTGACTGCAGACAAAACATTTGGCACCTGCGAGTATTGCGGCTCGACGATGACCCTGCCGAAGGTGAGCGACGAGCAGCGGGCTGCCGCGTTCAACCGGGGCAACCACTTCCGCCGGATCGGCGAGTTTGACAAGGCGCTGGCGGTGTATGAGCGCATCGTTCAGGAGGACGACGCCGACGCGGAGGCGCACTGGTGCTGTGCCCTTTGCCGGTTCGGCATCGAGTATGTGGAGGATCCGACGACCTATGAGTGGCTGCCGACCTGCCACAGAGCCAGCTTTGACAATTTCCTGGAGGATGTGGACTATCTGGCTGCCGTGGAGCACTCCGACGGGATCACGCGCCGCCAGTATCAGAAGGATGCAGCGAAGATCGCAGAGGTCCAGCGCGGCATTTTAGCGACCTCGCAGAACGAGCAACCCTTCGATGTGTTTATCTGCTATAAGGAGTCCGACGAAAACGGCGAGCGCACAAGGGACAGCATCCTGGCGCAGGATATCTATTATCGGCTGACCGAACAGGGTCGGCGGGTGTTCTTCGCCCGGATCACTTTGGAGGACAAGGCGGGTACGGAGTATGAGCCGTATATCTTTGCCGCCCTCCATTCCGCAAAGGTCATGATCGCGGTGGGCACGAAGCCGGCGCATTTTAACGCCGTCTGGGTCAAGAACGAGTGGAGCCGTTTCCTGTCGCTGATGAAGAAGGACCGCAGCAAGCTCCTTCTGCCCTGCTATCGGGACATGGATCCCTATGACCTTCCGGAGCAGCTGAGCGTGCTGCAATCCTACGATATGAGCAAGATCGGCTTCCTGCAGGATCTGATCCACGGTGTAAGCAAGGTGCTCGATGCCGACAAAAAGCCGGAACCTGTGAAGGAGACTGTGGTCGTGCAGCAGAACGCCGGCGGCACCAACGCGGTCGCGCTGCTAAAGCGGGGCAATATGGCGCTGGAGGACGGAGAATGGGAGAAAGCGGACGGCTTCTTTGAAGAGGTCTTGAATCTGGATGCCGAATGTGCCGAGGCGTATGTGGGAAAGCTCATGGCGGAACTGCAGGTCCGTGAACGGGCGGAACTGGGTAACCGGAAAGAACCTTTTGGAAACAACCGTAACTATCAAAAGACTATCCGTTTTGGCAGTGAAGCACTGAAAACGGAGTTGACCGGCTATGCAGCTGCCGTTGTGGAACGGCAGCGGCGCATTGAGCAGGAGCGACTGGAATGGGAAGCGCAGGAGCATTTGGCGAAAATGAAGCAGCTCGAGAAACAACGCCTCCGGATCGCAGCCGCAGGGAAGTGTATAAGCAGTGGTAACAACTCAACCGTAGGTCTGAAATCCGACGGCACTGTAGTTGCTGCAGGAAAATATAGATCTGGTCACGACCTGTGTAATGTCAGCCGATGGAGAGATATCGTCTCAGTCAGCGCAGGGGGCGAGCATACAGCAGGTCTGAGATTCGACGGCACAGTGGCGGCTGGGGGAAGCAATGAGTACGGTCAGTGTGATGTCAGCGACTGGACAGGCATTGTGGCGGTCAGCGCAGGGTACTATCATACGGTAGGACTGAGATCCGACGGCACGGTGGTGGCTGTGGGAAGCAATGAGCGCGGTCAGTGTGATGTCAGCGACTGGACGGATATTGTCTGGGTCAGCGCGGGGGGCAATTATACGGTAGGACTTCGGTCTGACGGCACGGTGGTGGCTGCGGGATGGAATGGCTACGGTCAGTGTGATGTCAGCGACTGGACAGATATTGTCGTGGTCAGCGCAGGGGAATGTCATATGGTAGGACTGAGATCCGATGGCACGGTGGTGGCTGTGGGAAGTCACGATGATGTCAGCGGCTGGACGGATATTGTCGCGGTCAGCGCAGGGACCTCGCATACGGCAGGACTGAGATCAGACGGCACTGTGTTGGCTGCGGGATGGAATGACTACGGTCAGTGTGATGTCAGCGGCTGGACGGATATTGTGGCGGTCAGCGCAGGGAACTATCATACGGTAGGACTGAGATCCGACGGCACGGTGGTGGCCGTGGGACGCAATACCGATGGCAACGACAAATACTGTGGTCAGTGTGATGTCAGCGGCTGGAAACTGTTTAACAGCCTGGACACGCTGGAGCAAGTGCGGGCAGAGACAAAGAAACGCCGCATTGCACAACTTCAGCAGCAAAAGACTGCTCTGCAAACCGAACTTGCGGGTCTCAAGGGCCTGTTCACCGGCATGCGGCGCAGAAAGATTGAAGACAAGCTGATGCAGATCGAGAACGAGTTGAACAAACTGTAAGGGGGAGAATTATAGCCGGCCAAATGTATTATCAAAAGTTTGATCTTCCCACTTCAATTTCAAATTCCAATCTGATAAAAATAATCGATTTTTACTTGATTAATTGCCCTGTAGCGGGAAAAAGCCACCGGGGGAAAACACTTCAGGACTATGGATTCCGAGGAAGCGTCGCATTTAGTGCGTTAAAGAAAGAAATGCTACAAAGTGCAACAGCTAGCCTGAAAGAAAACTACAAAGCATGTAAAAAAGATGAGCTTGAAATAAACTTTCAAAAGATGGAATCGGTTTCTCCACCGGATGAGTATTGTGTATTCCTAAAACACGACGAAAAAAGGGTCATGAACTCTTTGTTATCAGCAATTCGTAATGCGCTCGCTCATGGGAGTTTCAATGTAAAAGCTTATAACAATATCCGTATTTACTTTTTCATGAACCATAAGGATTATACAAAAGCAAAAATAGTGTTACAGGAACGCACATTATTGTCATGGATTAAAATTTTCCAAAATGGCTATTCCGGCTTGAACAAGTGACTAAAAAGAAAGGAACATGAAAATGTCTAAATTTGTCATTGAATGTCCCAACTGCGGGCGCTATGCGGAAGCAAAGACAGGCTTCTTTGCAAGAAAGAAAATCGACTGTTCCTGCGGCTGCACCATCGATGTCCGCACGGACAAGCTGGCAAGCCGCGTCTGTCCCCACTGCGGGAACAATGTGGTCTTTGACCAGAGCAAGGGCGCGAAGGCCAAGTGCCCTGTCTGCGGCGAACCCATCAACACCATGGCAGAGCAGGACAAGACCGTGGAATTCTCCTGCGGTCAGTGCGGCGTGCGTCTGCGTACCGCCAAGGGTACATCCTCCTACATATGCCCCGTCTGCGACCATGTCAACGATGTGGCGGAGCGCCTGAAAACCGAGGAAATCAAGCGCGACGGCCTTGCCAGCATCATCAAGTATGAGGGCGACGGCGAAACACTGGTCTGGAAGCACCCCATCGAGGACTTCAACCTCGGCTCCCAGCTCATCGTCCACGAAAGCCAGGAGGCCATCTTCTTCCGCGACGGTCAGGCGCTGGATCTCTTCGGCGCGGGACGCTACACGCTGGAAACGCAGCAGCTTCCCATTCTGGAAAAGCTCTACAAGCTGCCGACGGACACCGAGGGCACCTTCCACAGCGAGGTCTACTTCATCAACAAGACCGTCCAGATGGCCCTCAAGTGGGGCACCCCGGAGAAGGTGCGTTTTATCGACCCCCTCACCGGCGTGCCGCTGGAGATCGGCGCTTCCGGCGAACTGAATCTGCAGGTACAAAACTCCCGCAAGCTGCTCGTGAAACTGGTGGGCACCGGCAAGGGCATCTCCTGGGGGGACGGCGTTACAGGTACTTTGCAGGCTATGTTCCGTCCCCTGATCGCCAACGCCGTGAAGACCAACCTGGCGGCGGTGATCAAAAATGAGGCCATTGATATTCTGGAAATTGACGAAAAGCTGGACATCCTCTCTGAGAATCTGCGGCAGAAGCTGCTGCCCGGTTTTGAAGAATACGGCCTGACCATCCCGCAGCTCTATGTCAACCGGATCGTCCTGCCCGAGGAGGACCCCAACTTCAAGCGGATTCGGGAGCTGCATACCATCACCCTGCAAACCCGGATGTATCAGGCTGAGGCAACGGTCAAGACGGCAAAAGCACAGAGCGAGACCATGTACCGCACGGCTGAGGAGCAGAGCAAGGCTGCCATCGAAGCTGCCCGTCGGGACGCGGAATTGCAGCGGCAGTTAACGGAAACGGAGATCGCAAGGCGGGAAGCAGAGCGGAAGATCATTGCCGCCCAGGCGGAGGCACAGTCCCAGCGGATGGCAGGGCTGACCGAAGCGGAGATCATGCAGGCCAAGGGCTATAACCAGAAGGATGTGCTGCAGGCAGAAGTGCAGAAGGCATACGCGGAGGGCATCGGCAATATGGGCGGCGGTGTCAGCATTGGCGGCGGAGGCGGCAGCGTCGTGGGTGACATGATGAGCCTCGGCGTAGGTATGGCCGCGATGAATACCATGATGCCCCAGATCGGCTCCATGATGCAGGGCATGAACCCCCAGAATGATCAGCCCGCACCGGCAGCGCCTGTCTCCGACGGTTGGGACTGCGCCTGCGGCGCAAAAAATATCCGGAGCAGATTCTGCCCCGATTGCGGCGCGAAGAAACCGGAACCCAAGGCAGGCTGGGATTGCCCGGAGTGCGGCACGAAGAATATCGCCAGTAAATTCTGCCCCAACTGCGGCTGCAAACAGCCGGAAGCTCCCGCGGGCTGGGACTGCCCGGAATGTGGAACAAAGAATATTCTGAGTAAATTCTGCCCCGACTGCGGACATAAGAGAGAGGGATAAGGATGATTGTCATCAAATTCCGGAGCGCATCGAGAAGGAACTGAAAGGACGGAACGAAATGAAAAAAGATACCATGCGCGGAGTCGTAGGACTGGGCGTACTGCTGATCCTCTACATACTGATCGCATTTTTGATCCCCTTTGCGAAAACGGCGACCTTCTGGGTCAGCTTTGTGTTTACCCTGATCGCCTTCTGCGTCGTGGCGGCGTCGATCTACATCGCGTTTGTGAAAAATCCCGATGCGAAAAGCAGATTTTACGGCTTCCCCATCGCAAGGATCGGCATCATTTACGGCATTGCGCAGCTCGTTGCAGGGCTGCTGCTGATGGCTCTGGGAAAGTGGGTGCCGGTGTGGCTGGCGGTGCTGGTGTACGCCATCATGCTGGGCGCGGCAGTTATTGGGCTGATCAGCGCCGATGCTGTGGCAGAGCAGATCCATACCCAGGATGCCAAGCTGAAAAAGGATGTTGCCGCAATGCGGACGATCCAATCCAAGCTCAGCGTTTTGCCGGGGCAATGTGGAGATCCTGTGACTGCAAAATGCCTGACGCAGCTTGCGGAGGAGATTCGGTTCTCTGATCCGGTCAGCAGCGAAGCAACGCGGGAAACGGAAGCCGACCTGAATGCCCTGACGGACGAACTGCAAAAAGCCGTGCTGGACAACGACAATGCCGCCGCACAGAACCTGTGCAAACGCTGCCAAGCCGTCCTCATGGAACGCAACCGCCTGTGCAAGCTGGAAAAGGGCAGCGCCTCCGTCGGTGCCCGTACATGACAACGCAGCGTCTGCATTGCGCCAGTCTGGGATTGGCACATATTTCGTATGCTCCGGTGAGAACTTGAGATCAAATAACACGGTGAGTCTGAAAACGGAAAGCGGCTCCTCGGATGCTGTATGCACAAACAGCAATGATACGGGACGAAGGGAAAATGCACCAATCCCCACGATTAGAAAAATCGAAGAATTTTCTAATCCAGACTGTCAAAAAACTACAGCTTTGTCATTGCGAGACCCCGAAGGGGTCGTGGCAATCTCGCAGAATCATTTAGCATCTTGTATGTATTCCGGCGAATACGAAACTTTTTTATTAGATTGCACCCGCAGTACCCGCAAGGGGCACGCCGCATCCGTAGCGCTCCTCCGTCGCGAACGGCTGCGCAGGGGGTATGCCGCATCCGTAACGCTCGTTCCTCGCGAACGGCTGCGCTACCACGTCGCTTCGCTCCTCGCAATGACATGTCGGGGACTTTTTCGACACGCTGACCAATTAAAATGTGCAAAGCACATTTTAATTGCGATATCGTGATTGGTATGAGA
>CAMAEX010000107.1:0-6542 GCA_945832065.1 uncultured Clostridia bacterium
GTTTCGTCTCCTTTGGTGCCTTGTAGCGCAGCGGAAAGGAATGGTCATAATAATGGAAAGTAAAATGAAATAAATCCCCTCACGCCCGCAGGCATTTCACATGGCGAAGCCATATTTCACTTGCGAAGCAAATTTCACAAATCCCCCAAGGGATTTATTTCACTGAAAAAAGCACGCCGAAGCGTGCTTTTTTCATGGCGGAGAGGGCGGGATTCGAACCCGCGAGACGCTTTTAACGCCTACACGATTTCCAGTCGTGCGCCTTCGGCCAGCTCAGCCACCTCTCCATTCAGCCGACTCCGTTTTTCACAAAATCAGCTTGAATATCATACTCGAAAAAGCGGTCTTTGTCAAGCCTTTTCTTTCCTGATTTGAAAAAATTCTGTGTTGCAGACGATTTCTGCAAAAATTCTTTTCAAATCGGCAGAAATGTGGTATGATGGCTCAAAGGAAAAAAACATATCTCTCGAAAGGATCTGCCTATGAAACGCTTACTTTGTCTGATCTCCGCGCTGTGCCTGCTGCTTTGCTTATGCGCCTGTAACTCCGCTCCGGTGCCGAGTGAATCAAGTACGGTTCCCTCCTCCGCCGCAACAAGCGAAGCAACGACGGAAGCGAGTACGGAGCCGACCTATGCATCAACCACGGAAGCGCCAACCACCACTGCCCCGCAGAGCCTTTATGAGCTTGGCGCGTGCAGTGTCCGAACCTACCGCGATGAAAACGGTACAATTTGGGCAATGGGCATTGCCGAGATAGTGAACACCGGCGACAAGCCGCTGTATTTGGATTACGGATCCTTTGAACTGCGCAACAGCGCGGACGAAGTTGTCATGACCGCCGACGCAATTGCAGCCTATCCGCAGATACTCCTGCCCGGCGAAAGCGGATACTATTTTGAGGTTGTGGAACCGGACATTCCCGATACGGAAGCACTGACGCTGTACATTACGCCTGACGTTTGTGCGGCAGAGGTCGAATGCGTCCGCTACACCGTCACTGACACGCGGCTGAAAAACTCGCCCTACGGCGGCTTGGAGCTTTGGGGCAAGGTAGAGAACGCGACGGATTCCGACGGTGAACTGGTATGCATCGCCGCCGTGCTTCTGGACGCGGAGGACAAGCCGCTCGGGCTTCTGACGACAATTTTGACCGAGCAACTGAAAGCCGGTACGGCATCGGAGTTTACTGTTGAGAGCTTCATGCTCCCGACGGAGCTGAAAACGTCAGAGGTCGCACAAACGCTGATTTTCGCCTATCCGTTACAGGAGCAGCCATAACAAAGGAGGTGCCGAACGGCACATGAAGGATCTGCCGATAGCGGTATTCGATTCCGGCTTGGGAGGGCTCAGCGTCCTGCGGGAGCTGATGCGACAAATGCCGCAGGAAAACTTCGTCTATTTCGGAGACTCCGCCAACGCGCCCTACGGCTCACGCAGCACGGAGGAAATTCGCCGTCTGACCCTGCAATGCGCGGAAAGGCTCTTTTTACAGGGGTGCAAAGCAATGGTCGTCGCCTGCAACACGGCAACCTCCGCAGCGATCAATGAACTGCGGGAGCGCTATCCCGACAGGATCATTATCGGCATCGAGCCGGCGCTGAAATTGGCGGTTGAGCGGCATCCGCATGGAAAAATTCTCGTCATGGCGACAGAGGCGACCCTGCGCGAACAGAAATTTGCCGCACTGATGGAAAAATACGCGGATGATTGCGACATCCGCAAATGTCCCTGTCCCGCACTGGTGGAATTTGTCGAGCATGGGGAACTGCATAGTGCGCGTCTTTCCGCGTGCCTGCAAGAAGAGCTGCAAGACTGCCTGACCCCTCCGCCCGACGCGGTGGTCTTAGGCTGCACGCACTTTCCCTTCCTGCGCCAAGCCATTCGCGAGGTCGTGGGGGATGCTCCCGAACTGCTCGACGGCGCGGACGGCACCGCAAAGGAGACAAAGCGCCGCCTTTCGGAAGCGGGCTTGCTCCGCGAGGGCACGCAGGGCAGCATTTCCATCCGGAACAGTCTGCCCTCGCAGGAGCTTCTGCTCCTCTCGGAACGGCTGCTTCATGCGGATATTTAGTACAAAAAGCGCCGCTGTAGGGCGGGGACATGTCCCCGCCGCGTGTAGGAACTACAGACTGCGTACATGATTGTTTGTTTGTACCGTCTGCCGCTTCGCGGTCGGCGGGGACATGTCCCCGCCCTACAAGCGGGTGCGCAGATCGCTGCCAAAACGCAAGCGCAGAGCCGTGCATTTCGGCTCTGCGCTTTTTTGATCAGCCCCACATGGCGGAGAGGGCGGGAATGATCTGTTTTTTGCGGGACATGACATGGGGTAAAAAGACGACGTTGTTCTTCGCGTCGGGCGAGAACGCCATGCGAATGGCATCCTCGTCGCCCAAATAAATGAGCTGCGTGCCTTCCAGCAGGACATCCGTCAGCATGAGCAGCATCAGGCTGTAGCCCTTTTTCTGCATTGTTTTTTCCATCTCCGCGAGGAATTCCTCTTTGCGGAGCAGAATATGTTCGGAGTTGACGCAGGTGATCTGCCCGACACCGAGATTGTGACCCGCAATGTGGAAATCCTTGAAATCCGTGAACATCAGGTCGCGTGCGGGTTTATCATCCGACCAAGATGCCGAGAATATCTCCTGCCCCAACTCATCGAGAGAGACATTTGCAATACGCGCCATACGCTCTGCCATATTACGGTCGCGTTGGGTGCAGGTGGGCGATTTGAACATAACGGTGTCAGAGACAATCGCCGCAGCCATCATACCGGCGAGCTTTTCGGACGGCATGAGTCCTTTCTCCTGATACATTCCCGCGATGATCGTTGTCGTACTCCCGACCGGCTCGTTGCGGAAATAGATGGGGTTCCCCGTCTGGATGTCCGCAAGGCGGTGGTGGTCGATGATCTCCAAAATCTCCGCCTGATCCAGCCCCGGAACAGACTGCGCAGCCTCATTGTGATCCACGAGCACCACCCGCTTTCTGCGCGGACGAATCAGGTGATAACGCGAGAGCGTCCCGACGACGCGCTCATTCTCGTCGAGGATCGGATAGCAGCGGAAGCGGCTTTTTAACATCCCCTCGCGCACATCGTCCACAAAATCATCCAAATGGAAGCACTCGATATTGTCCGTGCGGCAGATGCGGCGGATCGGCAGCGATTGGTAGAGCAGCCGCACGGCACGATAGGCATCAAAGGGTGTGGAGATGATGCAGGTGTCCGTCGGCATATTGCGCAGCTCCTCGTTCAGCTCCGCCTGACAAACGATCACGCAGCGCACGCCGATTTCCAAGGCCCTGCGCACCATATCCGGCTGATGTCCTACCACAACGATGCTGTCCTTCGAGGAAAAGAGCAGATTCTCACAGCTCTGCGGCAGGGCGATGGATACGTCGCCGGTAATGGTGTCAACGAGGTTGCCCGCTTCGTTTAAAATCCTGCCCTCCAAGACGCTGAGCAGATTGAATACCGGAATTTCCTCGATGTGCGGACGCTCGATGGACTGCATATCGCAGGCAGCGATATCCCCTGAAGAGAGCATTCCGTAAAGGGTACCGTCCTCATTGGTCACGGGAATCGCCGCGATGGAGCGATCCGCCGTCAGCACCGACCATGCGCGGCTGACCGTGACTGCCGACGAGAGCGCCGGCGGCGTGTCATAGTCTAAATCTCGCACCTGCGTGCGCATGGTTTTGATCCACGGCGGCGCAGAAAAGCCGAAGCGGTCCAGCACAAGCTGTGTTTCATCGCTGACATGCCCCAAGCGTCCTGCTTGGTATTCCCGATCACCCAGCGCGTTGCGCAGCGCGGCATATGCCATTGCCGAGACGATGGAATCCGTATCCGGATTGCGGTGACCGGTAACATAAACTGTATCCATAGCGACCTCCCCTTTGAAGCTTCTTCTTTCATCCTACCCATTTTTTTGCATCCTGTCAACGCTTTCTTTCTTACTTTTCGCAAAAATCGAAAAAATCTTGCCATCTTTGCGGAACTCTGATATAATAATAAGAAAACATATAAAGGAAGTAGAAACATGCAAAAACCGACACTTGTCGTGATGGCAGCCGGTATGGGCAGCCGTTTCGGCGGTTTGAAGCAAATGACGCCCATCGATCCGCAGGGCAACAGCATTCTGCACTATTCTCTTTATGATGCCTATACTGCGGGCTTCGGCAAGGTGGTCTTTATCATCAAAGAAGCCATCGCGGAGGATTTCAAAAAGGTCACGGCAGGCTTGGAGCGTTATCTTGAGGTCGCCTATGTCTATCAAGAGACGGACAAGCTGCCCGCGGGCTATACCGTTCCCGAGGGACGCGTCAAGCCGTGGGGCACGGGGCACGCCGTTCTGTGCGCAAAGGAGGAAATTGACGGTGACTTTGCCGTGATCAACGCCGATGATTTTTACGGCAGAGGCGCCTTTACCACACTTGCCGACTTTTTCCGCGAGGAGCACGCCGACAACGAATACGCCATGGTCGGCTATCTTCTGCGTAACGCCATGACAGACAACGGCTATGTCGCGCGCGGCGTTTGCGAGATTGCAAACGGCTATCTCACCGGCGTGACCGAACGCACCCATATTGAGAAGCGCGGGGAGGATGCCGCCTTTACGGAAG
This sequence comes from uncultured Clostridia bacterium, assembly GCA_945832065.1. GTDB lineage: Bacteria > Bacillota > Clostridia > Oscillospirales > Oscillospiraceae > JAZOXB01. The sequence continues at coordinate 4,626 of CAMAEX010000107.1, forward strand.
ACGGCGCGCATTATGAGCCGCTTTCGGGCAATACTGTCGTGTCGATGAATTTCTGGGGATTTACACCGCGTATTTTGAAGGAGCTGGAAGAACGTTTCCCGAAGTTTTTGGACGAGAATTTACCGAAGAATCCGACAAAATGCGAATTTTTCCTGCCGACGGTCGCCAATGCGCAGATTCACGAGGGGCTTGGCTCCGTCCGCGTTTTACATACCGACGAGACTTGGTACGGCGTAACCTACCGGGAGGATCTTCCCTCCGTGCAGACCGCGATTGCCGCGCTCCGCGAGTCCGGAAAGTATCCCGAGATTCTTTTCGGCTGAGCGTCCGGAACGCGAAAAAAGAAAGAACGGAGGTCGCACACTTGATTGAGAATTTGAACAAGCAGAGCTTTGCTCCCTTTGGCAAGATCCTGCGGGACAGTCTGCCAAACCGCGGCTTCCCAAAGGGCGACGACCGGGTGGAATTTGTCCGTTACTATAATGCGAAGGAGCTGTATTTCCAGCGCGCCGCACAGGAGCTGTATTTGGATTTTGAGCTTGGCATGACGGTGCTGGTCATTCGGCGGAAAGAAAAGCTGACAAGCTTTTATCTTGATAAGCCGGTGTGCCTGCCGCCTGCTACGGAGTTTGCGATTGTTCCCTACCAGCAGGAATGCTCCGTGCGCATGTCGCTCCCGCTGCATACCGCGCTCGAACAGCTCGACAGCCTGCGCGCTGTTGACGATCTAAAGATCCGTGACCGCCTGCGTCTCGGCGAGATCTACACTCTCTTTTACCGCGAGGAGGAGAGCGGCTTTCTCTTCAAGGGCGAGCGGCACTCGATGTATGAGCTGACCTATGTTGACCGTGGGCAGCTGCACTGCGTGGTAGAAGGAAACAGCGAGACATTGAAGCAGGGGCAGATGATGTTCTTTGCGCCGGAGCAATGGCACATGCAGTATACCGATCTGAACGTTACGGCAAAATTCCTGACCATTGCCTTTGACATGGACAGCGATTTTCCGCTGAGCTTGGCAAACCGGGTGTTTGATCTTTCCTCGGCAGAGGCGGTCTTTTTGAAGCAGCTGCTCCGCGAAACGGAAATCAACGACGCTTTCAGCGGCGACTTTATCCGCGGCAATCTCAAGCTGCTGCTGCTTTCCGTCTTGCGAAACCTCGGCGGAAAGAAAAAGCGTCTGAAAACGCCGGTCGCGCTGCGCAATGAGAATCTGATTGTCAGCCGCACACTGCAATATATTGCCGAGCACGTCTATGACAAGCTCTCGGTGGAGACGGTGGCTAAGGAAACCGGCGTCAGCGCGTCACACCTGACCGCGCTGTTCCATCGGCAAATGAACATCTCTCCCGGAGAATATATCCGCCGTGTGAAGCTGGAAGAGAGCAAATGTCTGATCCGTGAAGGAAAGATGAATTTCTCGCAGATCGCAGCAAAGCTGAATTATTCCACCATTCACCATTTCTCCCGCCAGTTCAAGGATAACTTCGGGATTTCCCCTTCAGAATACGCCAAATCCATCAAAACAGAATAATACAGACCGGAACAGGGCAATTTTCCTGTTCCGGTCTTTGCTCTATCCCTGTAGGGCGGGGACATGTCCCCTGAGAACGCGCGGCGGCAGATGGTACGAGGGAAGAAATTTGTATGTAGCTGGTAGTTCCTGCACAAGATTGCCACGGCGCAGGCGCCTCGCAATGACATGAAAAGGCAATCCTTTTTTGTCATTGCAAAACCAGTGCGCACACTGGTTGTGGCAATCTCCGGCTGTAAGTGTGTATACAGTTGCAAGTTCCAACACCGGCGGGGACATGTCCCCGCCCCAGCGCGTCGAAAAAGCCCCCGATGTGTCATTGCGAGGAGCAAAGCGACGTGGTAGCGCAGCCGTTCGCGAGGAACGAGCGTTACGGATGCGGCATA
>CAMAEX010000108.1:0-6512 GCA_945832065.1 uncultured Clostridia bacterium
CTACGGATGCGGCGTGCCCCTTGCGGGTATTGCGGGTATTGCGGGTATTGCGGGTATTGCGGGTGCAATCTCGTGGAGGATATACCGATTGCGTACAGAAAAATGTGTCAAGGAGCCCGTCCCCTTGACACATACAAGTTGAGGGGACAGCCGGTTTGTCGTGTTGGCTCCGTTTTACACAGATTTTACGAAAGCTTAACCGGAACTGCGTGGTTTTTGCGGGACTTCTACTCTATAATAAAATTTGTAAAATCCCTGCAAAGGAGATAGAGAAATATATGACGACCTATATTCTGAAGCTCGTGTCTCTGCTGGGCGGACTGGCGCTGTTTCTGTTTGGCATGGATGTGATGGGAAAATCCTTAGAGCGCACCGCAGGCGGCAAGCTTCAGACCGTTTTGGCAAAAATGAGCGCCAGCGTGCCCAAGGGCTTTCTGCTGGGTTTGGCAGTGACGGCAGTCATCCAGTCCTCCTCCGCCACCACTGTCATGGTGGTAGGCTTTGTCAACTCCGGCATTCTGACCTTGAAGCAGGCGGTAGGGGTGATCATGGGCAGCAATGTGGGCACCACGGTCACCGCGTGGATCTTGTCTCTCAGCGGCTTGGAGGGAGACAGCCTGCTGGTGCAGTTTTTTAAGCCCTCCACCTTGGCACCGCTGCTGGGAGCTATCGGCATTGTGCTGTATATGTTCACAAAATCGGAGAAAAAGAAAAACATCGGCTGCATTCTGTTGGGCTTCATGGCGCTGATGACCGGCATGGAGCTGATGAGCGGCTCCATGAAATTCCTGAAAAACGAGCCATGGTTCGCTGAGCTGATGGTATCCTTCTCCAACCCGTTGATCGGCATTTTGGTCGGCGCGGCGCTGACGGCACTTATCCAGTCCTCCTCCGCCTCCGTGGGTATTTTGCAGAGTCTGTGCTCCACCGGCGCGGTCACCTTCGGCTGTGCCATTCCGATCATTTTGGGACAGAATATCGGCACCTGTGTAACCGCTATGATGGGCTCCATCGGCGCGAATAAAAACGCCCGCCGCACTGCCATGGTGCATCTGTACTTTAATCTTTTGGGGACGCTGATCTTTGTGGTGCTGTTCTACGGCATCGGGCTGTTCTTTCCGTGGAAATTCCTGAATACGCCCTGCAACGAGATGAGCATCGCCGTGATCCACACGGCATTCAATGTCGGCGCGACCGCCTTACTTCTGCCGCTGAACGGCTTGCTGGTGAAGCTGGCGACCCTGTCCGTCCCCGATGATAAAAAGGAGGAGAAGACGGAGCTGCTGGACGAGCGTCTGTTGGGCACCCCTGCCGTCGCCATCCAGCGCGCCCACGAGATCGCCGTCCGCATGGCGGAGGATTCGGTGGAAGCCATGTCCCTTGCCATCCATTTGTCCCGCGGCTTTGACAGCAAAACATTGGATCAGATTCTTGCGTTGGAGGACAATACCGACCGCTATGAGGATGCGTTGGGCACCTACCTGGTAAAGCTCTCCGGCATGAAGCTGTCCGAATCCGACAACCGCATTCTCAACACCCTGCTCTACACCATTTCCGACATTGAGCGCATTGCCGACCACGCCGTTTCCGTCGGGGAGGCGGCGCTGGAAATGGAGGAAAAGAAAATTTCCTTCTCCGACCGCGCAAAAGTGGAGCTGGAGGTCTTGGAGCAAGCGGTTACGGATCTTCTCCGCCGCACCGTGGATGCCTACAAAAGCCTTGATCTCGATCTCGCCGCGACCATCGAGCCGCAGGAGCAGGTGGTGGACGCACTGGTGCGGGAGGTCAAGTCCCGCCATATCCGCAGACTGCGGGACGGGCTTTGCAGCGTGGAATACGGCTTTGTGCTGGAAGACCTGCTGACCGCCTTTGAGCGCTCAGCGGATCACTGCTCCAATGTGGCGGTGGAAATCCTTCAGGTCTCGGAGGGCAAGCTGGAAGCCCATGAGTACCTGAACTCCCTGAAAGCCGGCGAGCTTCAGGAGAGTGCAGCCTTCGCCGAGCGCTTCGCCCGCTATAAGGCACAATACGCCTTCCCCGAGGAGCCGCAGGAGGATAAAACAGTCTAATAACCTGTTAGGCTAAGGGCTAAGAGTGAATGGTGAATGACTTTGGTGTGCTTCGCACGGATGAAAAATACATCGAACCCACCCTCGCCGTAGGGCGCGCACCCGCAAGGGGTATGCCGCATCCGTAACGCTCCTTCGTCGCGAACGGCTGCGCTAACGACCTCGGCGCGCCGGTGCAGGAACGAATGCATGCAAGCCACCCTCCCATGTCATTGCGAACCCAGTGCGCACACTGGGTGTGGCAATCTCGTGCAGGAACTACCAAATATGTATAAACTCGTTCCTCTGTACCGTCTGCCGCTGTGCGGACGGCACGCCGAGTCGTCGTGCCCTACGAAGCGGATTTGAGGCTGATTTAACAAAAAACGCAGTGCCCTTCCTTGCTTCTCGCAGGGAAGGGCACTTCATTCTAAAAAGGTCACAGCTCACGCAGCGCGTCGAGGAGGACGGTTTTTTCGTTTGTTTTTTCGTCGCGGTATTTGACGATCCTTGCCGGAGCGCCTGCGACGACGGCGTTGGCGGGAACATTCTCCGTAACGATCGCACCCGCAGCAACCACGGCGCGGTCGCCCACCTGCACACCCTCCAAAATGACCGCGTTTGCGCCCACAAGAACCTCGTCGCCCACGACCACGGGTGTTGCGCTCGGCGGCTCAATGACGCCCGCCAAGACGGCGTTCGCGCCGATGTGGGAGTGCTTTCCGACGGTCGCTCTGCCGCCCAAGATCGCGCCCATGTCGATCATCGTGCCCTCGCCGACGCGCGCGCCGATGTTGAGAACCGCGCCCATCATGATCACGGCATTGTCTCCGATCTCGACGCCCTCGCGCAAAATCGCGCCCGGCTCCACTCTTGCGTGCAGATTCTTGACATCCAGCATCGGAATGGCGGAATTGACCGCGTTGTTTTCAATATGCACCGCCGCAAGCTTGTCCGCCTGCGCTTCCAGTTGGGGGGCGAGGCGCTTCCAGTCGCCGTAAAGGAGCTTCAGCCCGTTTCCGCCGCAGAAGATCTCCGCGTCCGTAAATTCGCAGGGTGCCTTTTCCTGCAAGACGACCCGTACCGGCGTCTTTTTCTCCGACGAGCGGATCAATTCAATGATCTCATATGCTTCCATTGTCTCACCTCACCGATTTTTTCCGATGGATCATCTCGCGCCAATCCAGATCGCCGCGCTGTAAGCCGAGTATCATCATCTCCGCCGAGGCGAGATTCGTCGCCACGGGGACATTGTGCGTGTCGCACAGGTGGATGGTCTGCACGATTTGCTGATCCTCCCACGGGTTCATGCCGTTCGGGTCGGTGAACATCAGGACGAGGTCGATCTCGTTATAGGCGATGCGGGCATCCACCTGCTGATGACCGCCCTGATTGTGCGACAAAAACAGTGTCACAGGCAGCCCCGTCGCGTCCGCGACGAGCCGCCCCGTCGTCGCCGTGGCGGAAATATTGTGCTTGGAAAGGATGCTCTTATATGCCGTGCAGAATTGCACCATCAGTTCTTTCTTTTTGTCGTGTGCCATGAGCGTAATGTTCATAAAACCACCTCATTACAGTTTCATCAACGGCATTGCAATGCCGCGCAGACGGCGCGAAATGCGCAGGCACGCCTCTGCAGCACCGCCGTCGTCGGAGAGGATCAGCGCGTCCCCCTGTGCCGCGGCGAGCATCACCGCGTTATCCTCCGGGATCAAGCCTAACAGCGGGAGCCCCACGTCGTCCATGATATCATCCACCGTCAGCTCCATGCGGGAGAACAGCTTCGGCGTCACGCGATTGACCACGAGCTGCAGCTCCTCCTTACCGTCCAGCGAGAGAAGATCCGCCGCGCAGCCCGCGTCGCGCATGGAAGCGGGATCCGGCGTAGAGACGACGATGCAGCGGTCGGCGTAGCGCGTCGCCAGTCGGAAGCCCGAACCGATCCCCGCAGGGGCATCGATCAAACAGTAATCAAACTCCTTGCGCACCTGCTCCAGCATTCTGCCGAACCCCGCTGAGTCGATCAGCGCGTCGTTCTCGCGCACGGGCGCAGTGAAAAGTAACAGCCCCGGAAGCTGCAAATGCTCCGCCGCATCCTGCAAGCCATAGTGCCCGTGGACCACGTCCGTAAAGGCGATGATCGGCTGCTCCGTCATGCCGAGGGCGATGTCGAGGTTCCGCAGACCGATGTCCGCGTCAATGCACAGCACGCGCATGCCGTCGACAGCCATACAGGTCGCCACGGCGGCGCACAGCGTTGTTTTCCCCGTGCCGCCTTTTCCGGAAATGACAGAAATGACCTCGCCCATTGCCTCCGACGCTCCTTTCCCGCATATTCAAAATGCAGATGCTTAATGTAAGTATACCCTATCTTCCCTCCGATTTCAACAACGAATTCACAGATTTTACCACCGAAATGCGCATTTTTAACATTCCGCTCCGTTCGGCGCGGTGCACGACCAATTTTGTCATATGGCTTGCATTTTCAGTGGGATTATGGTATGCTGAAAGAAAAATGTTAAAGCGAGAATGACTATGGCTTTCTTTTCTACACTCACGGGAAAGGCGCTCATCACTTTTTTGATCTCCATGGTGCCGGTGATCGAGCTGCGCGGGGCAATCCCCTATGGTATGGCGCAGGGTCTCGCACCGTGGGCAGCGTGCTTCATCAGCATCATCGGCAATATGCTGCCTGTCCCGTTTATCCTCCTGTTCATCCGCAAGGTTCTGCACTGGATGAAGCGCTATCCGAAGCTCGGACGCATTGCGGAAAAGTTAGAGCGCCGCGCTGCGAACAAGAGCGGCAGAGTTCAAAAATCCGAGCTGGTCGGTCTTTGCCTGCTCGTCGCCATTCCCCTCCCCGGAACCGGTGCGTGGACGGGCGCGCTGGTCGCTGCTTTGATGGAGATGCGTTTAAAACGCGCCCTGCCGACGATCCTCCTCGGCGTCGTGCTGGCGGGCATCGTGGTCACGCTCGTGATGACGCTGGGCATCGAGGCGCTCAGTTTCCTGCACGGTTAAAGCATGTTTACGGAATACCTCGAAACGCCCCTCGGACTGCTGCGCCTGACAGCAAGCGAAACTGCGCTTTGCAGGGTCGATTTATCGGAGAAACCGGGAGAACGCACGCCCAACACCATCACGCGGGAGGCAGCCTTGCAGCTTTCGGAATATTTTTCAAAAAAACGGGAAAGCTTTTCTGTACCGCTTGCGCCGCAGGGAACGCCCTTTCAAAAATGCGTCTGGGCGGCGCTGAAAAAAATTCCCTACGGCAAGGTCGTCACCTATGGGCAGCTTGCCGCAGCCGTCGGCAATGCCGAAGCTGTCCGCGCCGCCGCAAGCGCGGTGGGGAAAAACCCGTTTCCGATCCTTTTGCCCTGTCACCGCGTCGTCGCCGCGAAGGGTCTCGGCGGGTTTGCGTGGGGACTTAACGCGAAGCGGACGCTTTTACAGTTGGAAGACATAGAGATCCCGAAAAAAACGGCGTTTTCGGAAAACTTTCTCTTTACTTTCCCGTGATTCTATGCTACTATATTTTGGCTGGCGTTTTGCCAAGCAAGATATTCCGCGCGCTCAGTTTCGGGGGATCGCTCCGTGTCGGGGCATTCCGCCATCCCGCAACTTAGCCGCAGGAGAATTTTTTGAAAGGTGGAAACAACCATGATCCAGAAGGAAAAGAAAACCGCGATCATCGCGGAGTACGCGACCCACGAAGGCGACACCGGTTCCCCCGAGGTTCAGATCGCCATCCTCACCGCTCGCATCAACGAGCTGACCGAGCATCTGCGTGAGCATAAGCACGACAACCACTCCCGTCGCGGTCTGCTCATGATGGTCGGTAAGCGCCGCAGCCTGCTCGACTATCTTGCAAAGAAGGACATCAACCGTTATCGCGCCATCATTGCAAAGCTGGGCATCCGTAAGTAATAGCGCATCTATGGGCGGCCCACGCGGTCGCCCATTTTCACATTCCCCGCGCACGGGAGCGCCGTTTAGCAGTTGAAGGCGCAGCCGGAAAAACAGAAAACGCCCTACACGGCTTTGCTATGATTTGTTCCGGCTTCGGCTTCAAGTGCTAAACCTCCCGTGGAATAATTTTTAACAGGAGGTCATCCAATGATTACCAGAAAGCAGTATCCCAACCATCATGTATTCGAGACGATGATCGGCGGTCGCCCCTTTACCGTAGAAACCGGTAAGGTCGCGGAGCTTGCCGATGCCGAGTGCATCTGCCGCTACGGCGACACCACCGTTCTCACCACCGTCACCTGCTCGCCCGACCCCAAGCCCGGCATTGACTACTTCCCCCTCACCATCGAGTTTGAGGAGCGGATGTACTCCGTCGGCAGGATCCCCGGCAGCTTCAACCGCCGCGAGGGCAAGCCCTCCGAGCGCGGCATCCTCAACAGCCGCATCATCGACCGCCCCATGCGCCCCCTCTTTGACGACGAGCTGCGCAACGAC
>CAMAEX010000109.1:0-6488 GCA_945832065.1 uncultured Clostridia bacterium
GCCGGAACGGCGTTGAAAACCGATTGAAATGAATATTTTAATCGGTTTTCAGTATCAGTCGCCTTGATTCTGCCACTCCTTCTTGCTCGCTTTCTCCGCCACAGGCGGCGCTCGCAAGCGTCCCCCCCGCCGCCCGCGTAAGCGGCAGACAGAAGGTATGAACAAGTTTGTATGCAGTCGGTAGTTCCTGCACGGGCGGCTGATAGCCGCCCCTACGGCGTAAACTGCGAGATTTCTCGTAGGGGCGGCTATCAGCCGCCCGAATTTGGAATCCGTGCGGAGCACACCACAGTCATTCACCCTTAGTCCTTAGCCCTTAGTCAGAGGGGAATGCCTGCATTGGACGGATACTATCCGCCCCCCCTACGAGCGTGGGCGGAAACAGGAGGCAATATGATGAAATCTTCGAAATTCAGGGAAAACGCCATGCGGGTGGTGTTTGCGCTCACGGCTTGCGTGTCCATCGCGGCGGTGGTGCTGATCTGCGTGTTCCTCTTTGCCAGCGGGATCCCCACGATGAAAACCATCGGGTTTGGGAATTTCCTCTTCGGCAAGACTTGGGCGCCGAGTCAGGGTATCTACGGCATCTTCCCCATGATCGTGGCGAGTATCTTCGTCACGGCGGGTGCGATCCTCATCGGTGTGCCGCTGGGTCTGCTGTGCGCGGTCTTTTTGGCGCGCTTCTGCCCGCAGCGGCTCTACCGCGTGTTAAAGCCGGCGGCGGAGCTTCTGGCGGGCATCCCGTCCATTGTCTACGGCTTCTTCGGCTTGGTCGTCATCGTGCCGCTGATGCAGAGCCTGTTCGGCGGCAGCGGCAAGGGGATGCTGACCGCCTCCGTGATGCTCGGCATTATGATCCTGCCGACGATCATCAATGTCTCGGAATCCGCCCTCCGAGCGGTGCCCGAGAGCTATTATGAAGGCTCCCTTGCCCTCGGCGCGACGCATGAGCGCAGCGTCTTCTCCGCAGTCCTGCCCGCCGCACGCTCCGGTATTTTGGCGGGTGTGATCTTGGGGGTGGGGCGCGCCATCGGAGAGACAATGGCGGTTGCGATGGTCGCGGGCAATCAGCCGATTTTGCCCGAGAGCATCTTAAGCGGCGTGCGCACGCTGACGGCGAACATCGTGCAGGAGATGGGCTACGCCACCGACCTGCACCGTGAGGCGCTGATCGCCTGCGGCGTTGTGCTGTTCGTCTTTATCCTCATCATCAACCTGTGCTTTTCGGCGCTGAAACGGAGGGAAGCATGAAAGCAAAAAAGCATCCGATGTCCCTCGCGCAGCGGGCGCTGGTCTATGCCTCGGCGGGGATCGTGTTCGGCGTGCTGCTGGCGCTCATCGTGTACATTCTCGTCATGGGCGTGCCGAATCTGAAGCTCAGTCTGTTCGCGTGGAACTATAACTCCGAAAATCTCTCCATGCTCCCCGCGATCATCAACACGCTGACGATGATCGCCCTGACGCTTTTGATGGCGGTGCCCTTCGGCATCGGCGCGGCGATCTATCTCGTTGAGTACGCCAAGCGCGGCAGCCGCCTGGTCAAGCTTGTAAGACTCACGGCGGAGACGCTTTCGGGCATTCCGTCCATCGTTTACGGTCTGTTCGGATATCTGATGTTCGTCCTCGCCTGCGGGATGGACAATTCCATGTTAGCCGGCGCGCTGACGCTGGCGATCATGGTGCTGCCGACGATCCTGCGCACCACGGAGGAGGCGCTGCAAGCCGTGCCGGACAGCTACCGTGAGGGCAGCTTCGGACTCGGCGCGGGCAAGCTCCGCACGGTGCTGCGCATTGTGCTGCCTGCGGCGGTGCCGGGCATTTTCTCCGGGATCGTATTGGCGATCGGCAGAGTGGTCGGGGAGACGGCGGCGCTCATTTATACGGCGGGTACGGTCACGGGCGTTGCCGACGGGCTGCTCGGCTCCGGACGCACGCTGGCGGTGCATCTTTACTGCCTGCTCAACGAGGGGCTTTATACCAAGGAGGCATATGCCACGGCGGTCATTCTCCTTGTGCTTGTCATCGGCATCAACGCGCTCTCTTCGGCGGTTGCGAAACGGCTGGCAAAGCGGTGAAGAGGGGAATGAATAGTGAATCGTGAATGGTGAATAGGTAAACTGTCGCTGCGGGATTCTCGGCTGATTGCGGATCGGTGCGCGGTCGGCAGTTCCTGCACGCGGGCGGATGATATCCGCCCCTACGGCGTAGGAACCAATTTTTCTCGTAGGGGCGGCTATTAGCCGCCCGCATGATAAATCCGCGCGGAGCGCTCCTTCGTGATTCACTATTCACTATTCACTGAAACCCTGCCCGGGGATGCCGCGCGCTACGGCTTCCGAAGGGGTGCCTGCACGGGCGGACAGAGTCGTCCGCCCCTACAATGGAAATCGTGAGGTTTGTATGGAAAAAATTGATATTGAAAATTTGAATCTGTGGTATGGCGAGTTTCAGGCGCTGAAGTCGATTGAGCTGCATCTGCCTGCCAACCGGATCACCGCCTTTATCGGGCCGTCGGGCTGCGGTAAATCGACGCTGCTCAAGACGCTCAACCGCATGAACGATCTCGTCGAGGGCTGCCGCATCGAGGGCAAGGTTTTGCTCGACGGCGAGGATATTTACGGCAAGCTGGATGTGAACCACTTGCGCAAGCGGGTGGGTATGGTGTTTCAAAAGCCGAATCCCTTCCCCATGAGCATTTACGACAACATCGCCTACGGCCCGCGCACCCACGGCATCCGCAGCCGAGTCAAATTGGACGAGCTCGTCGAGCGCTCTCTGCGTTCGGCGGCAATTTGGGACGAGGTCAAGGATCGTCTGAAAGCCTCCGCCCTCGGGCTTTCCGGCGGACAGCAGCAGCGCCTGTGCATCGCCCGCGCCCTCGCGGTGGAGCCGGAGGTGCTTTTGATGGACGAACCGACCAGCGCCCTTGACCCGATCTCCACCTCCCGCGTCGAAGAGCTTGCATTGCAGCTCAAAAAGGATTATACTATCGTTATGGTGACGCACAATATGCAGCAGGCGGCGCGCATTTCCGACAAGACGGCATTTTTCCTGCTGGGCGAGATGGTCGAGTTTGGCACGACGGAGCGGATCTTCTCCATGCCCAAGGACAAACGCACGGAAGATTACATTACAGGGAGGTTCGGATAATGCGAACGAGCTTTGACGAGCAGCTTGCTTTATTAAATCGCCGCCTGATCGAGATGGGCGCGCTGTGTGAGGACGCGATCTCCGCGTCGATGCGGGCGCTTGCCGAGGAGCCGAAGGCGGCGGAAAAGACCAAGGACATTGAACGGGAGATCGACCACGCCGAGCGGGAGATCGAGGCGCTTTGCATGAAGCTGCTGTTGCAGCAGCAACCGGTGGCGCGGGATCTGCGGACGATCTCCTCGGCGCTGAAGATGATCTCCGACATGGAGCGCATCGGCGACCAGGCCTCGGACATTGCCGAGATCATGCGTTACATCAACAATGATGACATCATGGGCGCGACACACCTTGCGCAGATGGCGAAGGCTGCCTGCCGCATGGTGACCGGCAGCGTCGATTCCTTCGTGCGGCGCGACCTCGGGCTTGCGCGGCAGGTGCAGGACGACGACGACGCGGTGGACGCCCTCTTTGACACCGTCAAGCAGGAGCTGGTCGCCCGCATTCGGCAGGAGCCGTCCCGGGGCAGCGAGTGCCTCGACCTGCTGATGATCGCAAAATATTTGGAACGCATCGGCGACCATGCCGTCAATGTGGCAGAGTGGGTGGAATACTCTATCACGGGCGTTCACGCAAAGGAGTGAGAAACATGATCTATCTGCTGGAGGACGACAGCAGCATCCGCGAGCTTGTGGCGTACACACTGACCGGCTCGGTCATGCCGACGGTGGGCTTTGAGCGCCCTTCGGAGTTCCGCGCGGCGCTGGAACGGGAAAAGCCCGCACTGGCGATCCTGGACATCATGCTGCCCGAGGAGGACGGCATCAGCGTGCTGCGCAGTCTGCGGGAGGATCCGCGAACCGAAAAGCTGCCCGTGCTCATGCTCACCGCGAAAAGCACGGAGTATGACAAGGTGGTGGGCTTGGACTGCGGCGCGGACGACTATCTGACAAAGCCCTTCGGCATGATGGAGCTGATCGCCCGGGTGCGCGCGCTTTTGCGTCGGACGGCTTCGCAGGATGCCGCACCGAAGCTGACCTGCGGGGCGCTCGCCCTCGACCCCCTGCGCCATATGGTCACCGTGGAGGAAAAGCCGGTGGAGCTGACGCGGAAGGAATTCGACCTTTTGCAGCTTTTGATGTCCCACCCGATGCAGGTCTTTACCCGCGACAGTCTGCTTTCCAAGGTTTGGGGCTACGAGTTTGACGGCGAGAGCCGCACGGTGGATGTCCATATCCGCTCCCTTCGGCTGAAGCTGGGCGCGGCGGCGGGGTGCATTGAGACGGTGCGCGGCGTGGGCTATCGCATGGGAGGCACGGCATGACAAAACGCATCTTTACCGCGATTGTGTTAGTCACGGTGGTGATTTTGCTGCTTTCCAGCGCGCTGATCTCGGTCGTGCTGTACGGCGACCTTGAGACGCAGTTTTTTAATGAATTAAAGAGCGAGGCGCATACCATTGCCGTGGCGCTGGAAAGCGGGCTGCCTGCGGAAGGATATCTGCCCGCGTTGGAGCCTGCGAGAGTGACCGATCTGCGGGTGACATGGGTTGCGGCAAGCGGCGAGGTGCTGTACGACTCCGACGCCGACGAGACGACGATGGAGAACCATCTTGCCCGCGAGGAGATCGCCGAGGCGCTGCAAAACGGCTACGGCGACAGCACGCGCAATTCCGCGACGATCTCGAAAAAGACCATTTACTACGCCTGCCGCCTGTCCGACGGGACGGTGCTGCGGGTGAGCGGGACGCAGGACTCGGTGTTCGGCATTCTGTTCAATATTCTGAAGCCGATGGCGTGGGTGCTGCTGGCGGCGGTGGGCTTGGCGCTGGTGCTGTCCTACCGCGTGTCCAAGCGGGTGGTGCGTCCGCTGAACGAATTGGATCTGGAGCATCCGCAGAAGGTGGAGACCTACGACGAGCTGACCCCGCTTTTGGAGAAAATTGCCGCCCAGAACCGGCAGATCCGCGCCCAGATGGAGCAGCTAAGACGGTCGCAGGAGGAATTTGCCGCCGTCACCGGACATATGAGCGAGGGCTTGCTGGTCATTGACGCGAAAATGCGTCTGCTGTTTCGCAACGAGGCGGCAAAGCGGCTGCTGCACATCGGGCAAGCCGAGACGCAGAGCCTGCTCACGGTCAACCGCAGTGCGCCCTTCCGCGAGGCGGCGGAGGAGGCGTTACAGGGGAAGCACGCGCAGGAGAGCGTCACGCTGGACGGGCGCATTTATCAGCTCATGGCGAATCCCGCCTACGACGGGCAGACGCTGACGGGTGCGGTGCTGCTCCTGCTGGATGTGACCGAGCGGGAGGATCGGGAGCGTCTGCGCCGGGAGTTTACGGCAAATGTGTCCCATGAGCTGCGCACGCCGCTGACCTCGATCTCGGGCTTTGCGGAGCTGATCCGCGAGGGCTTGGCGAAGCAGGAGGATATTCCCCGCTTTGCCGACCGCATTTGCAGGGAGTCGCAGCGGCTTTTGGCGCTGATCGAGGATATTTTAAGGCTCAGCCAGCTTGACGAGGGCGGCACGGCGGAGGAAAAGACCCCCCAGAAGCTGGATGAACTGGCTTGCGCGGTGGTGCAGCAGCTTGCGCCGGTGGCAAAGGAGAAGGGCATTTCGATCACGACGGATATCGCGCCCTGCGAGGTCATGGGGGTGCGGCGCGTGTTGGAGGAGCTGATCTACAACCTCTGCGACAACGCCGTCAAGTATAACCGCCCGAAGGGGACGGTGAAGGTTACGGCAAAGCCGTTGGACGGTGTGCCGACGCTGATTGTCGCGGATACGGGCATCGGCATTCCCGAGGCGGAGCAGGAGCGGGTGTTTGAGCGGTTTTATCGGGTGGATAAGAGCCATTCGAAGGCAATCGGCGGCACGGGCTTGGGGCTGTCCATTGTGAAGCACGCGGCAGCGTTCCACAACGCGGAGATCAAAATGCAAAGCGAGGTCGGAAAGGGCACGGAGATCAGGCTCAGTTTCCCGGCGTAGAGGGCTGCGAGGGAACAGTGAATAGTGAATAGTGAATAGGTTTGCCGCTGCGGGTTTTTCCGGTGTTTGCTGCTTCGTACGCGGTCGGTAGTTCCTGCACGAGATTGCACCCGCAGGGGGTATGCCGCATCCGTAACGCTCGTTCCTCACGAACGGCTGCGCTACCACGTCGCTACGCTCCTCGCAATGACAGGGAGGGGTACCTTGTTTGTCATTGCGAGGGCGCTTGCGCCCGTGGCAATCTCTGACTGTAGGTTTGTACGAAGTCGGTAGTTCCTGCACGGCGGCTAATAGCCGCCCCTACGGCGTAGGAACCAATTTTTCTCGTAGGGGCGGCTATTAGCCGCCCGCAT